>NZ_DKSP01000185.1:13176-20833 GCF_002472745.1 Sphingobacterium sp. UBA7253
TTGATTATCTGACCGGAGGTGCAAATGAAGAATTGAACCTTGCCAGAAATGAGAATGATTTTGATAATATTCTGTTGAAGCCGCAATATCTGCTTGCGAGCGAAGAAATAGACCTATCTGTAGAATTATTCGGTCGTCGTTACAGTGCACCTTTTGGTGTTTCACCTATCGGACTTCAGGGATTGATGTGGCCGAATGCGCCGGAAATTCTTGCGAAAGCGGCAGCAAAAAATGATATTCCCTATATTTTGAGTACAGTATCAACAAGTAGTATTGAACGTATTGCCGAGGTATCTGATGGGAAAGCCTGGTTTCAGCTCTATCATCCTACGGAAAACAGGTTGCGCGATGATATTATTAAACGTCTGGAGGCTGTTGAATGTCCGGTATTGGTAGTTCTGGTGGATGTGCCTGCTTTTGGACTTCGTTATCGTGAAATAAAAAGCGGATTGTCTATGCCGCCTAAAATGAGTATCGCCAATATTTTACAAACCTTTGCCTGTCCAACTTGGGGGATAGAAACATTAAGGCATGGAATTCCTTCTTTTGCAACATTGAAGCCTTACATGGAAAAGGGACTTGATTTAGCGCAGCTGGGACAGTTTATGAACAGAACCTTTACGGGTAAAGTTGATGTTGAGAAAATTAAAGCTATTCGGGATCTTTGGAAAGGGCCCCTGGTGCTTAAAGGGATTGCCACCGATGAAGATATGCAGGCTGCTATCGCATTGGGCGTTGATGGAGTCATTGTGTCAAATCATGGTGGACGACAGCTCGATGCAAGTGAATCTTCGATCAATTCATTGATCCACTTAGCGAGCAACCCAGACTATAAAAAGAAGATAAAAATCATGTTAGATGGTGGTATTCGATCAGGGGTTGACCTCGCGCGGGCACATGCAGTTGGATCGGATTTCAATTTTATGGGAAGACCATTTATGTATGGGGTTGGCGCATTGGGCAATGAAGGTGGGGAACATACAATCAATATGTTTAAGACGCATTTGTTTCAGGTTATGAAGCAATTGAGTCTTTCAAAGATTGAAGATTTTCCAAAACGTCTGCAGGCTGTCCTGTAACTGCAGCAGTAGGTCGAGTTTCCGATCCAGCCTTGGGCTGGCAATAAGACCTACGATAAAAAGAAGAAGATGTCTCTTATGTTTGTATTAAGCAAATGTAGGAGACATTTTTTTTACGTTATAGTTCGCATGAAAGGTCGTCGGCTTTTACCTTTTCTCCTTTAGTTCTTAGATGCAACAGATGGTAATCAAATTCCACTTTTAAACAGTACTTGTTCAGTGCTCGTTCAGTGCTTGTTCAGTGCTTGCTCAGTGAAGACTGAATAAACAGTGACTAATTACTGTCTAAGTATTGATTGAAAACTGTTTTTAGCTATAATTTGGTATGCGTATTTTTCCGTATTAATGTTTATCTTTATTATCTATAACATAATCAAGTAATTATGGCAATAATCAAAAATGGTGTAAATGGAACTGTTTCCGGGAAAGCAGGTTCTGTTGTGTTTGTGTCGACTAAAACAGGAAATTATGTACGATCTCTCCCTAGCGTTAAAAAACGGGAGCCCACTCCTAAGCAACTGCTGAGTAGAAAACGCTTCAAAATTGTGAGGTCACATATTAGCCAATTAAAACCGATCATCAATATGGGGTATAAGGTGTACAGCTATCCTAAACGGGCATACGATATAGCGATGTCTTATAATCTGAATAAAGCACTTATCCAGGAAGAAGACGGTTTTGTCGTTGATTGGTCGAAATTTATGATTGCCAAAGGAAGCCCCAATCCCATTACTTCCTACACAATGGATTTCGATCAAGAAAACCAAGTGCTTCAGGTCACCTGGGAATATGATGCTTATCTGGAGGAAAAGTTTGACACGGGATCTTACGATTCGTTCTTAATCCTGTATAATGCAGCGGATCATGGGGGCGGGTATCCACTTGTGATGAACGATTTGAAAAGCAGCTTAATGTCTGGCAAACAAAATGTTGAAATTCCAAAAAATAGAAAGGAAGTGACCTATGAGGTGTATATCTTTTTTATCGAAAGTTATGGTGGAGGTAATACAGACAGTCTGCACTTGGGTACGCTAAAGGTTTGACAATAAAAAATATGGATGACACGATCGTCTATTATAAAATTGCATAAAAAGGGGCAATTCATTTTTGACTGCCCCTTCCTTTTGTTTACTGTTGAAAATAGTTTACCAGTCGATATTTCTATTATCTGTTGATCCTACTTCCCATTGTTCGTTTACTTTACCGCTGTTGGCATCTTCTGGTCTGGCATATGCCGAACCAGCTGCAATACCTTGTTCAAGTTCGATTGTCGTTGTATTAATTTTGGGGGCGATGTACGCTAATTTCTTTTCCATAATAGCTATTTTTTACGTGCTGTTTTTCTTTGTTATACGCAGCAAGATTTAGTCTTTCCGATTATTGATCTATTTATTGATTATTGGCAAGGGATTTTCTTCTTTCCGGCACCTATACCCTTGATAATAGTACGTCCATCAACAAGTTGGGTTACTTTTACGGTGTTGCTTTGTGTTGCACTCCAAGGGAATGTGTTGAAGCTGTTGCCATTCACGAGTTTAAGTTCGTATAAAGGACCGCCGGATGTTTTACTACCAAACATGGTCACCTGGCCAGTTCTGCTAATCACAACCTTAACGAGAGGATTTGTACTGGTACCTTTCATGTTGTACACTTCGTCAATTCTTTTGCCCGTTTCGATATTGTTGCCAGCGTATTTGCTTCCGTCGAAAAATTGGATATTTTGTGTAGAGGCAACCGCATTTGATTGAAATTGAATTTCCTGTTTTGCTAATTTGACACCATTTACTTCCAGATTGAATGCATTGTCTAGTTCGGTAATGTCGAAAACAAAACCATAGTCTGCCGCTGGAGCGGTAAAGCTTCTGTCGATGGCTGTTCCATTGGCATAGAATTTACCGTCTTTCATAATACCCGTTTTACCACCCGATGTTGTTGCTGGATAGCTCCAGTTCAAGCCATTGCTGGTTACATCTTGTGTACAGGTTCTGAAGTTAAGTTTCAGATCGTATTTTTGTCCGGGGTTGATCTTAACATTTGGAATGGTGATGTTTGTTTTGGTTTCACCATCAAGAGTTAGACTGCCGAGCATCAATGTCCCGTTGCTGGTGGTGGGGTGAATCAATAATGATGGGTTACTGATGATAGTACGTAAGCCATTTCCTAAAGCCGGGAATTGCGTGGTCACACCAGCGTTGTTCAAGCCATTGTACGTTAATGTTTCATCTGAGAATTTCAAATTTGCACTACTGTGACTAGGTTTTAGTACTGCAGTCCCGATTTGAGTGATGGCCCCGGTCATACTTGGATCCATGGTCAATGTTGTGGTGATTTGGCTAAATCTGTGTTTTAACACAACATTTAAATTGTTTACACCATTTTTTAACGTTAATGTGCCTGTGTAATACATTAAGTCGCCACTTATATTGTTTAAGCTGGCTGTGGATAGTGTGTTTTGATTGTTAATATCCGGTAATGCTGTGGTGCTATTGATCGAATAGGCAATGAACGTATATGATTTTCCGGCGTCAAGAACGATACCTGCGGCAGTAGCTTCCTCACCATAGCTATAATCTTTTGCCGTTACGTAAGCTCCTTGGTTGTCATAGACAACAACTTTATACTTGACGTTTTTGTCCAATGGCTTCTCTTGTGTTTGGACAGCCGCTAGTTTGGGGTTGGATGAAGCAACGAGGCTTTTTGTAACCGCTGAACTGTTTGTTAGGACAACGTCAACTGAACCACCGTTTTCTAACGGTACAGTCATTTCCTGTACATCAGGTGCATTGCTTGATGAATGCGATGCGTTTGCAGATGCTTGCTTTTGAACAGCATTGTTGTCTGTTTCATTGTAAGCTTCTACGCCCGATAGATTGATTTTAACGACAGTTTCTCCTGTTAACGCGGTGTTTTCTCCGCTTTTGTTACATGAGTAGAGGCTAAGCGCGAAAGCGCTGCAGCCTAGCATGAACAGGTTTGTCAGTCGGCGATGGGGGATTAGATTCATGTTAATTGACATTTTGTTTTGTTATTGATTTTTGATTATTTGATTTCGTTGTTTATTTGTTTTGCAAAAAAAAAATCTTGCAGTTGTATGCCGATTTGTATTTAAAATGTGGTATACCATTGCTTTTTTTATTGCTTTTATTTTTTATCGATGCAATTATATAAATAGCATTTTACTTAATATACTGTATTTGTGTTATCTTGTATTTCTTGTAGAGAAATATCTACAATAGTGTTGTTTTGTATTTAAAATGCTGTTTAAACATGTTTTATGTGTTTTTCTGTTAATTATAATTCGTTTTATTTGAATAATAATTTACTTATAATTAATATATGTATCAGGTGATAGTGCAGTGTAGGGTTGTGCGGTTTTATGAGGCCTAAGGGGTAAAAAAAATGCTCGGTTGAAAGCGCCGGTCTCCTTATTTTATAGGAGGCAATGGAGATGACGCTAACCAATAGATTTCTTGGGTCAAGGGGAGATTTTGATTTATTTTTTTTAAATTTGCGTATTCATGAGGTTAATTGTTTTCATATTGATAGCATATATTATGGGACTTTCTTTTGTTCCCTGCAGTGATTCTAGCAATCGCTGTGAGCAGACTGCTATGGAAATACAATTAAACCAAACGCATAACCATAGTGATGATGCATCTGATGCCTGTTCTATTTTCTGCTATTGCAATTGTTGCAGTGGAAATATAACGGCTTATGCCTATCAATTCCCGCAAATAGATGGTGTCCCGGTATCAATTTATTTTGATAATCGTAATCCTTTACACAATACAGCGATTGTTTCCAGTTATTTTGGAAGCATCTGGCAGCCGCCGAAAGTTAATGCTTAATTTTTCGTAAAAATTCTAAAAACAAATCTGATAGAGCGCGCTATGCTGTTCTTTATTCAGCTTTGTGCTCGGAATCCGTTTGTTGTATTTTATTACGACAAGCGCTGAAGATATTCTAACGAGCTATTATTTAAGCATTAATCACGTATATTGTGTTAGATCATATTATAAAATTTAGCATTAAGAACAAGATCGTTATCGGTTTAATGACCTTGTTGCTTATCATTTGGGGGGCATGGAGTGCGACGAAACTACCCATAGATGCCGTTCCCGATATTACCAATAATCAAGTCCAGATCTTTACCTCTTGTCCAACTCTTGCCGGACAGGAAGTAGAGCAATTGGTGACTTTTCCAATTGAACAAAGTATTGCAACTGTACCCAAAATTGAGGAGATCAGGAGTATTTCACGCTTTGGGCTTTCTGTCATTACCGTTGTTTTTGACGATGATGTAGATATTTATTTTGCCCGTCAGCTGATCGGTGAGCGTTTAAAAGAAGCGGTGGATCAGATACCACAGGGTATTGGTAAACCTGAGTTGGCTCCAGTAAGTACCGGATTGGGAGAAGTATATCAATATATCATCCATCCCAAAAAGGGAAGCGAAAAGAAATACAACGCAAAAGATTTGCGAACCATGCAAGATTGGATTGTTGCCCGTCAGCTTTATGGAACTCCTGGAATTGCCGAGGTCAATAGTTTCGGTGGTGAGCTTAAACAATATGAAGTAGCTGTTGATCCGAATAGACTTAAAGCGATGAATATCACGATCCCGGAGATATTTACTGCTTTAGAGAAAAACAATCAAAATACAGGTGGTGCCTATATTGATAAAAAACCGAATGCATACTTTATCCGGGGGATTGGGCTGGCGACCTCTTTGGAAGATGTCAGAAATATCGCTATCCGAAAATCAGGGTCTATACCGATTTATGTAAAAGATGTTGCAGATGTACGGTTTGGTCATGCTGTGCGCTATGGAGCCTTGACATACAATGGTGAGGTAGATGCTGTGGGTGGTGTCGTCATGATGCTAAAGGGTGAAAACAGCAATGAGGTGGTCAATCGTGTGAAAGAAAAACTACCGACTATTCAAAAATCTTTGCCTGATGATGTGGTCATAGAACCCTATTTGGACCGGACAGACCTCGTTGGACGTGCGATCAGTACTGTTGAAAAAAATCTGATTGAAGGAGCCTTGATCGTAATTTTTGTCCTGGTATTATTTCTTGGGAACTTGCGGGCAGGTCTTATCGTTGCTTCGGCGATTCCACTGGCGCTGCTGTTTGCACTTGGACTGATGAACGTCTTCGGCGTAAGTGCCAATTTAATGAGTTTGGGTGCGATAGACTTCGGTTTGATTGTGGACGGAGCAGTCATTGTGGTGGAAGCTACGCTACACCACTTAGGCTTACGAAAGTCAACCGAGAAATTGACCCAGGCCGAAATGGACCATGAGGTATTTGAATCTGCTTCAAAGATTCGTACCAGTGCAGCCTTTGGTGAGATCATTATTCTTATTGTCTATATTCCAATTTTAACATTGGTGGGTGTTGAAGGAAAAATGTTTCGTCCAATGGCGCAAACAGTTGGGTTTGCCATTTTCGGGGCATTGATTCTCTCGTTAACCTATATCCCCATGATGTGCGCTCTGTTTCTGCCGAAAAAATACAGCGACAAGAAAACGTTGAGTGACCGGATGATTGCGGGACTACAACGTATATATGCGCCTTTATTACAGAAAGCCATTCGGTTTAAATACCTGATCGTGAGTTTAACTGTTGCCATTTTTGCTTTGTCGGCCTTCTTTTTCAAGAACATGGGGGGCGAGTTTATTCCACAATTGCAGGAAGGCGATTATGCATTCCATTGTATACTTCCTCAGGGAAGCTCGCTTTCGCAAAGTATTGAAACTTCTATGCAGGCTTCCCGGATTATCAAAGAGTTCGATGAAGTGAAGATGGTTGTCGGTAAAACAGGAGCTGCGGAGGTGCCGACAGACCCTATGCCGCCGGAAGCGACAGATATTATGGTGGTATTGAAGCCTCAAAAAGAGTGGAAGTCGGGCCGTTCTTATGAAGAACTGGGCAGCGCTATTCTGGAGAAGCTAGAAGTAATCCCGGGTGTTTTCTTTGAGAAAAATCAACCTATTCAAATGCGTTTCAATGAGTTAATGACGGGTATCCGTCAGGATGTTGCTGTAAAGATCTTCGGTGAAAACATCGACTCACTGGCCGCTTACGCCAATGTGGTTGCCGCTCAGATTCAATCTGTTCAAGGGGCAACTTCTCCACAGGTGGAGCGTGTATCTGGTCTCCCGCAAATTAATATCGTTTATGACCGCACCCGTATCGCGAATTATGGATTGACAATTCAGGACGTTAATGATGTGGTGAGTACCGCCTTTGCCGGTCGGAGTACGGGCCAGATCTATGAAAATGAACGTCGCTTTGATCTGGTCGTCAGGTTAGATACAACACACCGAAATAGTATTGATGATGTGCGTAATCTGATGATTCCTACAGATACGGGTACGCAGATCCCTCTTTCTCAGGTTGCTGCCATCGATTATAAATTGGGGCCGGCCCAAATCAGTCGCGAAGCTGGTAAACGAAGAATTGTGATTGGATTTAATGTGGCAGGGCGTGATGTTCAAACCGTAGTAAAGGATATCCAGCAACAATTGGCTGCAAATGTAAAACTTCCCGCGGGTTATTATTTCACCTACG
>NZ_DKSP01000185.1:20883-36729 GCF_002472745.1 Sphingobacterium sp. UBA7253
TTATTTCACCTACGGAGGTCAGTTCGAGAATTTGCAAAAAGCGAGCTCGCGCCTGCTGATTGCTGTGCCAGTTTCCTTATTGCTTATTTTTATGCTGTTGTATTTCACATTCCATTCCTTTAAGCAGGCCACGTTAATTTTTACCGCAATACCAATGAGTGCTATCGGGGGTGTCTTTGCATTGATGTTGCGCGGTATGCCTTTCAGTATTAGTGCCGGTATCGGTTTTATCGCCTTGTTTGGTGTGGCCGTACTCAACGGTATCGTTTTAATTGGGACATTCAATCAGTTGAAAAAAGAGGGCGTCGATGATATTTTTCAACGCGTTAAAGAAGGTACTTTGACCCGTTTACGTCCTGTACTGATGACAGCGACAGTGGCCTCACTGGGCTTTTTACCGATGGCAATAAGTACAAGTGCCGGCGCTGAAGTTCAGAAGCCTTTGGCAACGGTTGTTATTGGCGGACTGATAACGGCAACTTTCCTGACGTTGTTTGTGCTGCCCTTATTGTATATAATTTTTAATTCTAAATTGAATATGAAACGAAGTAGGGATGCTAAGACCTTTGTTACAGTACTTGCTTTCTTATTTATGGCCTTGGGATCTCAGGTGTTTGGCCAAGAGCGCATTTCTGTTACAGAAGCTGTGGAAACTGCACTGAAGAGCAATCGTCAGTTTCAGGTCAACCAGGCTGAAATCGTAGGCGCTGGTTTCAATGTCAAAACGGCGACCGAAATCCCCAAGACCGGGATTTTTGCAGAAAATGAAGATTACCGTCCTACGGATAAGGCCGGCTTATTGAAAATTGGTATAACGCAAAGTATTGCCTGGCCCGGGCTCTATGCGGCGCGCAAGGAGTATTTTAAACAGCAGCTAAAATATGCGAATTTAAATACGGATGTATTGAAAACTGCGATTACCAAAGACGTGAGGACAGCCTATTTTCAACTTTGGTATCTCCAGGATCGCCAAAAGCTGTATATGGAGCTGGATAGCATCTATACAGCCATGTTCAAAGCAACTGAACTTCGCTTCAGAACGGGTGACGTGGCTGCGCTGGACAAGATCGCAGCTGAAGCAAAACTGAAGGAACTGCAAGCACAACTTGTTCAAAACAAAAAGGACATTGTTATCCAGCAACAGCAACTTATGCTCTTGTTGGACCGTAACGAGTGGATGCTCCCATTGGATCAGTCCTTGGAGAAGATTGTCGTGAACGCCAGTCCATCTGAGGAAACAGCACATCCTTTACTTGTTTTACAGCAGCAAAACGTAAATATTGCTTCATCAAATATCAGTGTTCAGAAAAATACAAATAAGCCTGAGTTCTCGGGTCGATTTTTCTCCCAACGTGTTTGGGGAGCCAAAGATCCATTGTCGGGATTTTCGGTCTCCGCATCTTTTCCGGTCTTTAGCCTAGGCGCGTATAAAAGTAAAGTGAAGGCTGCCAACGCTGAAATGGAAGTTCAACAGCGTAAGTTGGAATATGAGACGCAGGCATTCCAGACAAATAAAGGAAACGCACTTGCTGAAATTGACAAGAATAGTGCGTTACTACAATTTTATGAGTCTTCGGGTTTAAAACAAGCTGATGCCATCATTAAAGCGGCTAGTTTGGCTTATAGGACAGGGGAGATCAATTTTGCTGAATTAAGTCAATTTTTAAGTCAGGCCATTGGGATTCGCCAGAATTATTTAGACGTCCTCAATCAGTATAATCAATCAGCAATTCAATATAATTACTTCAATAACAAATAAGTCAGCAATGAAAGTTTTCATAAAGATATTTATCGTATGTATAGCCGTTACTGTTTTTTACGGTTGCGGTTCTAATGAGTCGGAGCCTAAAGGTCAACCGGAGGGAAAGGAAGCGCCTAAATCCGAAGCGGGGCATGAGGAAGGTCCCGTTACCATAGCGGCATTGAGTGCGGCACAAATAAAAGCTGTGGGCATCGTTTTTGGAGGTATTGAAGAGAAGGAACTAACGGCTACAATCAAGGCCAATGGACTTTTAAGTGTACCCAATAACAATAAAGCGAATGCAACGGCGCTTTACGGTGGTGTTGTAAAGTCATTAAACGTGCAGCTGGGTGATCACGTACGCAAGGGGCAGGTGATCGCTACGATCACCAACCCCCAGTTTGTACAGTTGCAGGAGGAATATGTCTCCCTCGCAAGTAAGATTACCTTGGCAGAACAAGAAATGGCAAGGCAACAGGAACTCAATGAAGGTAATGCGGGGGCGCGGAAAAATCTGCAGGCCGCAACAGCAGACTTCAATAGTTTGCGGGCTCGAAAGGCTTCTTTGCAACAACAGATCCAATTGATGGGCATTAATCCCAATAGCGTTAATCTGTCCAATATGCGGACCTCATTAGCCGTAACAAGCCCTATCAATGGAACAGTAAGTAATGTTTTTGCGAAAATTGGGAGTTATGTAGATGTCTCTTCACCCGTGATCGAGATTGTTGACAATAGTCTGTTGCATTTGGATCTGCAGGTGTTTGAAAAGGATCTACCTTTGGTTAAAGTCGGACAGCTCATCAACTTTCAACTGACCAACAACCCGGATAAGACCTATACCGCCAAAGTTTTTACAATTGGATCTTCCTTTGAAAATGATAGCAAGACCATCGCTGTGCACAGTACGGTTGTGGGCAGCAAAGTGGGGTTGATTGATGGGATGAACATCACGGGTATGATCGGTGTCAATAATGTACGGACTCCGGCTGTTCCGAATGATGCAATCGTGGAGGCTGACGGCAAGTATTATATTTTTGTGGAGACAGACAAGAAACCTGAGGAGCATGAAGAAGGGCACGACGATCGCGGGCATGCACACGATGAAGGTGAAGCAAAACATGCGCATAAAAATGAGCAAGAAGCTGGGCAGCATGGCGAAGAACAGGCTAAAAACATCAATTTTGAAAAAATAGAGATTCAAAAAGGCGTGTCTGCTCTGGGATATACGGCGATTACCCCGGTTACCGAAGTTCCTGCTGGAACGAAAATTGTTGTAAAGGGTGCCTTTTTTATCAATGCTAAAATGAGCAATACAGGTGGGCACGAACATTAATTGACAGTATTTGTTAACAGAATCAAAGCAAGTTATGGAACATCAACATCGTTATGATGCACAAGGCAGACAGCTTTGTTGTACACAGACAGAAAAAATATATAGTCAGGCGGGAGCTGAAGACCTTATTGGGAAAGCTCCAGCTTCCAGTCATGGTCATGATCATAGCCATGATGAAGACGGTCACGATCACTCAACGGCAGGGGCTAGTCAGATGCAGTTATTTCTACCCGCGCTAATTTCTTTTATTTTGCTCATTGCAGCAATAGCCATGGATAATTGGATTGCGCAAGCATGGTTTAAGGATTGGGTTCGTTCGGGCTGGTATATCGTATCTTATCTGCCTGTTGGGTTTCCTGTAGTCAGAGATGCCCTAAAGAGTATTGCTAAAGGGGAAATCTTTTCGGAGTTTCTTTTAATGAGTATCGCTACGATAGGAGCTTTTGCGATCAAAGAATACCCAGAAGCTGTGGCGGTGATGTTATTTTATGCTGTAGGCGAGGTATTTCAGACCTTGGCGGTGAGTAGAGCTAAAAGTAATATTAAGGCACTACTGGATCAGCGTCCGGATGAAGTGACTATTTTGGAGAATGGAAAGAGCAAAGTAATCAAAGCCGCAGACGCAGGTATCGGAGCAATTGTTCAGCTGAAACCTGGCGAAAAGCTCGGGCTCGATGGTGAGTTGCTTTCTGAACAAGGCGCATTTAATACTGCAGCGCTAACTGGCGAGAGCAAGCCAGATACAAAAATGAAAGGTGATGTTGTGCTGGCAGGAATGATTAATATGAACACGGTGAGCCTAATTCGGGTAACAACAGCTTATCAAGATAGCAAACTGAGTAAAATCCTAGAGCTTGTACAGAACGCAACAGCTCAAAAAGCGCCTACTGAACTGTTTATCCGCAAATTTGCTAAGATATATACCCCAATTGTCGTGTTTTTGGCTATTGGAATTTGCCTCCTGCCTTACTTGTTTGTCGATCAATATGTATTTAGCGACTGGTTGTATAGAGCACTCGTATTTTTAGTGATCTCCTGTCCCTGTGCACTCGTCATCTCAATCCCTTTGGGGTATTTTGGTGGAATCGGTGCTGCGAGTAGAAATGGTATACTTTTTAAAGGCAGTAATTTTTTGGATGCGATGGCAGATATCCGGCATGTGGTGATGGATAAAACCGGAACAATGACTGCCGGCGTTTTTAAGGTGCAGGAAATTAAGCTACAGGCTGGTTACGACGAGTCAAGAATTTTAAAGCTCGTCAATAAAATAGAGAGCCACAGTAGCCATCCAGTTGCAACAGCGATTAGGGAATATGCAGGTGCGATCGACGAGTCTATTAATCTCCATAATATAGAAGAAATCGCCGGACATGGATTAAAAGGAATTACTGAAGGCAAAGAGTTGCTGGTGGGTAACTTTAAATTGCTGGACAAATTTAATGTAGCCTATGATATCGATCCGAATAGTATCGTATATACGACCATTGCCATTGCTTTGGACGGTAAATTTGTAGGATTCATGACGATCGCTGATAGCATTAAAGCAGATGCCGCGCTTACAATTCAGCTACTGCATAAGCTCGGTGTAAAAGCAACGATGTTGAGCGGGGATAAGTCGACAGTAGTCGCCTATGTTGCCAAGGAACTTGGAATAGATCAGGCCTATGGTGACCTGCTTCCGGAAGATAAAGTGAATAAGGTCAAGGAAATAAAGGGGCTAAACGAATCTGTTGCTTTTGTTGGTGATGGCGTTAATGATGCTCCGGTTGTCGCACTGAGTGATGTTGGAATAGCGATGGGTGGACTGGGCAGTGATGCGACGATCGAGACGGCAGATGTCGTGATACAGGATGACAAACCTTCGAAGATTCCAACGGCCATTCGCATTGGGAAACAAACGAAAAAAGTTGTTTATCAGAATATTGGCCTTGCTTTTATAGTCAAAGGGATCGTGTTGATTCTTGGAGCTGGAGGTTTGGCAACAATGTGGGAGGCTGTATTTGCCGATGTTGGCGTATCGTTAATAGCGATATTGAATGCCATTAGAATTCAGAAAATGAAATTTTAACAATTGGCGCTAACTTACACCCGCCCTTTTCATTGGATGAAATGAAGGGCGGGTGTATTCCTATTTTTATTCGCTATCATTTATAAATACTAAATATATTAGTATATTTGAGCGTGCAGATCCACGAAGTGAATCGACTATTTTTTAAATTACCTTTGTAAGGTATTACCTGGTGTTAAAGTGATGACGAAAGAGCAAATTGCGGGATTGCTTGAAGGAATTCCCGCTGCAGTCGGCGTATATTATATTTATGATAAGTATGATGCACTAATTTATGTCGGCAAGAGTATCGATATTAGAAATAGGTTATTGCAGCATTTTAGAAGCACAGATTTTAAGGAACGCAAAATCCAAGGAGCAGCCTGCAGAGTTGGATTTGAACTGACTGGCCATGAATTACTAGCGCTATTGCATGAATCTGACCTGATCAAAAAATATCAACCCTATTATAATCGGGCGCAGCGTCGAACCCACTACGGATTTGGCCTTTATCTAGCGGTGAATCCATTGGGCTATCAAGTTCTTCAAGTTGAAACGCTTGATCCCGAGCGAGAGGAGCTAATGACCTTTTCGAGTTACCAGGAGGGGCGCGAGCAATTATTCACTATTGTTGAAGCTTATCAGCTCTGCCAAAAAATAAACAAATTACAGACGTATACGAAACATTGTTTTCAATATATGTTGAAGACCTGCAAAGGGGCATGTATTGCGCAGGAGCTTCCAGATGACTATAATCGAAGAGTGCAGGAATTTGTAGCCTCTTCGGAGCTTCCGATGGGCGAGATATTTTTGGAGTTCTCAGGGCGTAATCCCAAAGAAAAGGGACTTGTTTACTTGTTGGATGGTCGGTATAAAGGATTTGGCTACTGTAATAAGCGTGTATATAGCGAAAAGAAAAAGCGAGAAGCCATCATCTTCAAAGCCGATAATAGAGATGTTAGACGTATTTTGAGACGTTATTTCAAACTCAACCCTGTTTAGATTTTTAACAACAATAATTTACTGGCTTAGTAGGCCAGTAAATTATTGTTTTACCTTCGGTAAAAACTTTTTGTCGTTCTCATCGGAATCTTTGTAGTAGGCTCGGGCTTCGTCCAGTTTATGATGCATTTCTTCACGTACGTTTTGGTATGCTTGTACATTGTATACATTCTGCATTTCCTGTGGATCTTTCTCTAGATCGTATAATTCCCACTCATCTTTGTCATAATAGAAATGGATCAGTTTGTACCTTTCGGTACGAATCCCATAATGTCGTTTTACCATATGAATGGAAGGGTACTCATAGTAGGTGTAATATACTGCATCGCGCCATTGTTTTTCTTTTCCATTGAGTAGACCACGAAAAGATTTTCCCTGCATATCTTTCGGGATTGCAAGTCCTGCATAATCTAGGATTGTGGGGGCAAAATCAAGATTCTGAACAAGTGCTTTTGAGGATTGGCCAGCTTTAATTTCTGCTGGATAGCGGATCAATAAGGGGGTTCGGAGCGATTCTTCATACATAAAACGTTTGTCAAACCAACCATGTTCACCCAGATAGAACCCTTGGTCTGAGGTATAAATGACAATTGTATTTTCGTCGAGTCCATTGTCTTTCAAAAATTCCAATAGACGTCCAACACCGTCGTCCACTGCAGCAACGGTACCCAGATAATCCTGCATATAACGTTGATATCGCCAGCGCATCAGGTCCTCTTTGGACATGTTGTGATATTTCATCTTAAAATCTGCCATGATTGGGTTGTAGATTGAATCCCATGTTGCGCGCTGCGCTGCAGTCATTCTTCCTAGGTTTCCATTGAAGGTAGCTTTATCCCAGGATAGATATTCTTTTAGTCCCAATTCATCCATTAGCGCAGGAGGTATCTTGTTGTCACCAGCCCAGTTCATGTGTTTAAGGATATTCATTTCAGCGGTTTTAGCAGCAGTTCCTCTTCCTTCGTAGGTGTCGAATAGATTATTCGGTTCTTTGTAGGTTTTTGATGTATATTGTTGAAGATGTCGCAAAGCAGGTAGCCATTCTCGGTGTGGCGCTTTTTGATGATAGAGCACACAGAAAGGTTTGCTGGTATCTCTTTTAGCGATCCAATCTAGGGTCATATCGGTGGTGAGATCCGATACATAGCCTTGTATTTGTTGTTTTACACCATTGATAATAAAGTTTGGATTATAATATTCGCCTTGGTCAATAAGGACCGCTGAGTGGTTAAATCCCTGAGGTAGGCCATCCATATGGATTTTACCGATTAATGCTGTTTGATACCCGTTTTTTTGGAGAATCTTGGCAAAGTTGTCCTGATTCCAATCGAATTTTGCCTCATTATCAATTTTCCCATTCATATAACTGTGCTTCCCAGTTAGGAGTACAGCCCGACTGGGCGCACATAATGAATTTGTCACGGTCGCACGTGTGAAAATGGCACCTTCTTTTGCTAATCTGTCAATATTGGGCGTTTCGTTCAGTCCGTAACCATAAGCGCTTATCGCTTGATAACCATGGTCATCACTCATGATATATACAATATTTGGATGCTTTTTTGCATGGCCTTTTTGTGCCAATGCCCACGAAGGTACAAGTGTGTACAAGGTGAAAGTAAGTATATAATGATGGAGTTTCATGGTTAGGGTTTGAATGTGTTATGCTGAACGATTTTACCTCAGGCTAATATAGGTGTTTTCATTGAGACAAAGACGGTGCTATTAGTTTAATGATAGGTTGTACTATTTAAATGATTTGTTTGTTAAATTATTCTAATAGAAATTTGTGTGATTAATAATTTCACTTATATATGAAGAAGAGTTTATTAGCACTTGCACTGGGGGGATTGGGGATAGGAATTACAGAATTTAGTATGATGGGGATGCTACCGGACGTTGCCCAAAGTCTGCAAGTTTCAATTCCGGAAGCTGGTTATCTCATTACAGCTTATGCCTTAGGTGTAGTTATCGGTGCCCCACTGTTGGTGGTTGTGATGAATCGATTCTCGCCACTTAAGACTTTGATTATCCTCATGGGATTGTTTACCCTATTTAATGGACTGTCTGTGGTTGCTCCAGACTATGGTCTTTTGTTGGTCTCGCGTTTTATTTCTGGATTGCCACATGGTGCTTTCTTCGGAGTAGGGTCTGTCATTGCCAGTCGATTGGCTGATCCTGGTAAAGAAGCGCAGGCTGTAGCGACGATGTTTTCCGGATTGACAGTTGCCAATTTATTTGGGGTTCCCTTGGGTACCTATATTGGACATCATTTTTCATGGCGTTATACTTTCCTATTGATTGTTATCGTCGGTATTTTGACCATGTTAGCCTTAAAGTTGTGGATGCCTAAGATGAAAGCAGCACCTAAAAATAATCCTTGGAAGGACTTTGGCATTTTTCGCAATGTGAATGTCTGGTTTATGGTTTTGTTATTTTCAGTAGCTCCAGGAGCGCTGTTTGCCTGGATAAGTTATATAGCGCCACTGATGACTGAAGTGTCTGGTGTTGCTGATAAATACCTGCCTTATATTATGGTTTTGGCTGGATTAGGTATGTTTGTGGGGAATTTGATCGGAGGGAAGTTGACGGACGCTTTTTCTTCAACAAAGGTGGTTGTAGCCGTATTGGTGGTTCAGATTTTATGTATGTTGGTTATTTATGGGCTGTCCGACAACGTTTGGGTATCTTTGGTGATGACTTTTTTAACCGGAGTCACAACTTTTGCGCTCGTACCTTCGTTAACCTTATTATTGCTTAACTCGGTAAAAAGTGATGCTGAAATGTTGGTTGCTTCTTTAGGACCTGCTTGTTTTAATATTGCGAATGCATTGGGCGCCTTTTTAGGTGGTGTACCCATTAATCAAGGCTATGGTTATACTTCTCCGGCTCTGGTTGGTGCGGTTATGGCAGCTTTAGGAATCGTAATTTCCCTATGTTATATCAAACGAAGCAAAAAGCAACCGGCTGTGGCTGCCAAAGAGGTTCTTGAGGATGCCGTAGGTCAGCTTTCGTAGCGTCCATTATGTTGTCTTGAAATTTGCTATCGGTCTAAAAAAAATAACGTATAGAATTGGTGTTAACCTAGATTTCCACCAATTCTATTGAAGATGGACTGAAATTGAACATCGATATTTTCCCCCAGGTACATGCGCTTGGCCTGGCGTTTTATTGGATATCCTTGGTTCAATAGAAAGGAAACGGCAGCTGTATTCTCTTTTGGTAGCACAACTTTGGAATTTTGCATTAAATACATTTTTAACAATGCCATTCCTGCAGCTTGTTCATTGGCAACAATAAGGCCTTCTCCCAAAGAAGGAAGATAATAACCGCGGAGCGTTTGGTTCTATTTTATTGCTGCTTTATTGTACTTGTTTTTATATTCAAGGGGAGAGAGTCCTGTAAACCGACGGAATATCTCGCGAAAAGCCTTTATGTCCGTATATCCAATAGCGTACATCACTTCATTTACCGTTTTCCTCGAGCTTTCCAATTCTTTTTTTGCCGATTCTACTTTTATCCGTTGAAGATATTCCACGGGCGTATTGCCTGTCGCTTTAATAAATCTACGGTCGAAATTCCGACGTCCGACAGTGAATTTTTCAGATAACTTCTCCATGGAAATTTTTTCTGAAAAGTTATTCTCGAGGTAGTCCTGTGCACGCATGACCATTTCATCTCCATGTGATTTTTGACCATTAAAGATCATAAAATCGGACTGTGTTTGTCTGGCAATATCAATTTGAAATATTTTGGAGCAATAAATAGCCGTCTGTCTGTCGTAGAACTTTTCGACCAGGTAAAGGAGGAGATTAAGGAACGAATAACCGCCACCATTGGTATAGATTCCTTGCTCATCAGTAATAATTTGTTCTGTTTTTAAGTTAACCTTTGGAAAGAGCTTATGAAAATTTGCCGCTGATTTCCAGTGGATAGAGCAGTTTTTGTTATCCAAAAGCCCTGTGGATGCGAGCAGATATGCGCCGGTACACATGCTTGCAACATTTGCTCCCTTGGTATAATGGTCTAATATCCATGCTGAGAGCATGCTATTACCAGCTTCTATCGCACTAAAATTAGAAATGACAGCGGGTACAATAATGAGGTCGGTCTTTTGAATCGTAGCGATATCTTTCTGCGTCATGACCGTTAATAATCCATTGACAAAGTTACTCTGTTTGGAAACTCCTGCCAATTCTATATTAAATATAGGTTCCCTGTTCAGTTGATCGTAATAGCGGTTCGCTTCTGTGAATACATGGTATGTTCCAACAATGCACGATATGGTATTAGGGCCTGTCTGACTGTCTGGAACTAAGATCGTTAGGTGTTTCATGTTGAAAGTTTATAAGATTGAATAAACGATAGTACGCTTATTTGATACTATTCAAATATACCGAAACGACTTGTCTAAATCAACCGCTGAGAATGTCTATTTTACACCCCTTTTTGTGTTTTGAACTCCGCTATATTTGATCTATAAATTTAAATTAATACGACAGGATGATACGAATGATCGCAATATATAAGACCCCTACGAATAGGGAGTTTTTTGACAAACACTATTTTGAGACCCATATTCCCTTGGCAAAAACGCTTCCGGGACTTATTCGTTATGAAGTGGCCAAAGGTGGAATTATGTCCACGACTGGACACGACGATGTGTATTGTATTGGAACTTTATATTTTGAAAGTTTAGCAGCAATTAAAATAGCATTTGCGTCTGAACAAGGAAAGGCTTGTGCAGTTGACCGAAGAATCTTGGCACCTCATGATCATGATGTTCAGATTTACATATTTGATTCGATTGAGGTATAGGAAGATAAGAAGTATGAGTTAATGGTTAAAAATTCGAAGAATGATGAAAAAGGAAGATTTTAAAATAAGCATTACCGTTGAAGCAGGTGCTCAACGTGTATTTGAAGCAATCAATAATGTCCGCGGATGGTGGTCTCAAAATATTGAAGGGCCAACTGCTGCTTTGCATGATGAGTTTATATATCATTATCAGGATGTACATCGTTGTCGAATACGAATAGAAACGATGGAAACAGATCGCAAAGTAGTCTGGCGGGTCCTCGAAAACTATTTTAAATTTACCCAGGATGAACGGGAATGGACTAATAGTTCCATTATCTTCGATATTGTTGAAGATGTAGGTACAACTACATTACATTTCACCCATCGTGGGCTTAATTCCCAGATGGAATGTTATCAGGTATGTCATGATGCCTGGACATATTACATAGCGGACAGCCTAAGACAATTGATTTTAACGGGGATGGGACAGCCTACTCCAAAGGAGGAAATAGCGCTGGGGGCTATGGATGAGAATCGCATACCACATGATCCTGGGACAAAAAGTATCTACCATAGGCTGTTAATTGAAACTCCTGTAGAGACTGTTTACAAGGCGCTTACAACGGCGGAAGGACTAGCAGGCTGGTGGACACCAGATACGAAGGCAAAGCCAGAGATTGGTGCGATCCTGCGCTTTGGATTTGGTCCCAGCTATTTTAAAAATATGGAAGTTATTTCGCTGAAGCCTTATTCCAGGGTTGAGTGGCGCTGTGTCAAGGCATTTGAGGAATGGATTGGAACAACACTGACCTTTGAACTTGAACCTCAGCAAAAGGGATGTATGCTGCTGTTTCACCATGATGGCTGGGCAAATTATAGTGCGGAATTTGCTTCCTGTAGTTTTGATTGGGCGCTATTTTTCAGGAGTTTAAAATTTTTCTGTGAAAAAGGAAAGGGGTTTCCTTATCCCGAATTTAATGTGTAAAATTCCTGAAGGGGCATAGTGTATTTTTGGTATAAAATGAGACTATCGCAATAGCCCGCCAATCGCATGCAGATAGTCTTTATTTTTAGAAAAATCATTATGTCCTTCCTTTGCCAAACGTATCAATTTATCCTGTTTTTTAAAAAAGTTACTCAGTTTAATGGAAGAATCAAAATAGACGGCATTATCCTGGTCTCCGTGGAAGATGATCGTTCTACATTTTACTTTTTGCAATGCCGCAGCATTGTCGAAATAAAAGGGGATCCCGCTTGTATCGAGTTCAGGAGCGACATGTTGTGTCCAATCTTGAAAACTATAGTAAGGTGCTTGAAGAATAAGCATTTTTGGAGAATTATGCGAAGCAATAGTTGAAGCAAGTGCCGTGCCCATAGATTGACCGATTATGATAATGTGATCTTCCGGATACTGTTGTGTCAGCTTATCATAGACCGTTTGCAGATCACGATAAAGTAGTTCTTCATTGGTTACTTTACCCTCACTTTTTCCGTAACCTCGGTAGTCCAACATAAAAAGATCATATCCGTTATCAGTATAGATATTGGCAATTTTACCCCAGGTATCTACAGCCCCATTACTGCCATGCAAATAGAAAATTAGTCCTTTGCTCTTGTCTGCCTTAAACAAGATTCCATGGAGTTTAACATGATCTGCTGTTGTGATAAATTGTTCTTCAAATTTGCCCTGAAAGCTGAACGTGGAATCTTGGAGCTTTTTACCTGGAAACAGTTGTTCTTCAAGTATTTCATTCCAGTTTGTTTTAACTTTAGATTTATTGTTGGATTGCGCATGTACTACGGGGGATAAAAAGATGAATAGCAGGAGTACTAGTATTGGGCGTAACCAAAGGTGACTGTAAAATTTTATTAATGTAACGGTATTGTTTGAGCTCATAAGGATACTTGGTCTATGATTTTTATTGAAGTTACATATTTCTATGGCATCCAGAAAATGTGGGATTACTAGTTTTAGCAGTATCTTTTCTTATAAACTTAATCTAGGTTAAGTTTATGCCTTAATCCAGGTTGTTGGAAGCAGGCTTCTTCTTGTCGTACCTTTGAGATAGCAATTTAAAATGAAGTGAATCAATTTGGGCTTCAACTTAAATTCATCAAGAACGATAAAAAAGGAGATCATAATATGAAAAAATCAATTGAAAGAATTTTCCAACGTCCAGCTCAACCGGGTATGGTAGGGGATGGATTTCGTGTATTTAATATGATACCAGGGAATGGGATTTCCCAAAGGAGGATGAGTCCATTTCTTTTACTAGATTTCAACGCAGCATTTGATTTTGGACCTTCGGATCATATCAGAGGCGTGGATGTACATCCGCATAAGGGATTTGAAACCGTTACTATCGCCTACAAAGGCAGTGTAGCCCATCACGACAGTTCGGGAAACAGTGGAGTTATTCGTCCGGGTGATGTACAATGGATGACTGCCGGTGCGGGTATATTACATAAAGAATACCATGAAGAGGAATTTTCAAAAAAAGGTGGATTGTTTGAAATGGTTCAGCTCTGGGTTAATTTACCAGCGAAAGATAAATCAACGGAGGCACATTACCAGGCGATTACAGCCAATCAGATGGGGAAGGTACTATTGCCTGACGCCGCAGGGGTAGTTAATGTCATCGCGGGGAAATTTCAGGATACGGTAGGGCCAGCGAACACCTATACGCCTGTCAATCTATTTGATATCAAATTGGCGGAGCAACATGAAACGAACTTTTTAGTCCCACAAAATCATAATACTGCGATGCTGGTTGTGAATGGGGAGGTCGAGGTCAACGGCGAACTTGCGAAGGAACATAGTTTTGTTTTATTTGGTCATGATGGTGAAGAGATCTCGATAAAGGCCCAAAAAAATGCGGTTTTACTTGTGTTAAGCGGTGAGCCCATTGATGAACCTATCGTGAGCTATGGCCCATTTGTAATGAATACACAGGCAGAGATTTACCAAGCTTTTGAAGATTTTCAGGCTGGCAAGTTTGGCGTACTTGAATAAATGAAATAAGTTTTCATTCATGGCCTACATTTATAACATGTAGGCCATGAATGGATATCATCATATAGAAGATTTTCTGTTAACTAGCTTTTCTTTAGATTATGGTGTTCAACGACTAAGAAAAGTTTTTTGGCCGTCTGTCGTAGCAGATATGGATGATGAGAACCAGTAGTGTACAACAAAAGCCTGTCAATACCACGCCATTCCATTGAAAGTATTTCCAAGCGAGCGAGGCCAAGTAACTACCCAATGATCCACCCGCAAAGTAACTAAACATATAGACTGTATTTAGTCGGTTGGTTGCCCCTAGATTTAAGGCAAAGAAAGCAGATTGATTGCTGATATGCATTGATTGTAAACCCAGGTCAATTAAGATTACGCCAGTTATTAATCCGGTATAGCTATTCCCCCCGATGTAGAATACAATCCAGCTCAATAGCAGGATACATATGGAACCAAGAATAACGGTATACGTAGAAACACGCGTTGAAATCTGGCCTAGCAATGCTGCTGCTAGAGCGCCAACAGCCCCTATTAATCCGAAGGATCCGGCTACAGCGGACCCCGCGTGGAAAGGAGCTTCCTGTAAATGAAATACTAATGTAATCCAAAAAGCACTGAATCCCGCAAAACCTAGGGCACCTCTGAGTGCAGATAGCCGTAATACCGGTTGAGTTTTTGTCAGATGGATCAATGAGTGCATTAATTGTAGATAACTTCCTTGAAATGTCGGATTCACATCGGGGAGTGCGAAAGCTAATAATAACATGAATAGAACCATTAACGCTATCGCTATATAATAGATCGCTTGCCATCCCCAGATATCGCCAATAAATCCTGCTGCGACGCGGGAGAGCAGAATACCTAATAGTAAGCCACTCATGACCATTCCGATTGAAGAATTGCGTTTTTCGGGAGTAGCAAGTTCGGCCGTAAGGGGGACGAGCATTTGGGGAACGACTGAGCTAAATCCAACCATAAAGCTTGCGATATAAAGCAGCTCGAGGCTGGGAGCGAAGACCATTGCCAATAAGGAGGCTATGATAAGTAGAAAAATTGATAATATTAATTTCTTTCTTTTTATCATATCTCCCAAAGGAACGATAAAGAGTAGCCCTGTTGCAAAACCGATCTGGGTGAGCATAGCGATCATACTAATTGCAGCTTCACTAACGTGAAAGTCTTTCGCCATCAATCCCAAAAGCGGTTGATTATAATAGTTGTTGCCGACTACTATTCCAGTTGTCAGGGTAATAAGCCATAAAAGAGGCTTCGTAAGTACTGGTGTATCCCGCTTTAAGTTTACGTGAAGCTCTATGTTTTGATTTGTTATGTCTGTTGTATGTGTCATTTTGAATTTTATTTCCTTGGCTGCAAATTTACAGCGATCAGTAATGGAGGAATTGAAGAATTCGATCCATGAATTGAAGAATTGAAGTTTTGTGTGTTTAAAGATGCTTTAGATTTGAAATAATTGAATGTTGAGCGCCATTTTTGTTTTTCTGTTTTTTGACTTAAGTCAATGTTTATTGTTTTTCATGGATAAATCTTTGTCATCAAATAAGCCGGCCTCTGTTATTCGTAAAGAGGCAGGATAATATAGAATGATATGAGAAATTTGTTAACAATGTTTGGGGATGATCCCATAGCAAGGGTAGAAAAAGCATTAATGGATTTACAAGCCGGGGGACCTTGTTCGCCCAGGTCATATCTTTCCCTTGCGGGCGCACGCGAACGGAGTATTGGGGGGCGATGGTCATACAGAAGGCAGTATCGATTTGATGCTTATGGCGGGTTTAGAACCGATGGCTGTCTTATGTGAATTGATGAATGAGGATGGGACAATGGCGCGTTTGAATGAGGTCTCAACATTCGGACTGAAACATAATCTTACCGTATTATCTATTGAG
>NZ_DKSP01000235.1:0-2973 GCF_002472745.1 Sphingobacterium sp. UBA7253
TTTAGCTGATTTTTCTATGCGAGAGTTGAGTTTTTTGTCACTTAAATAATCTTTTAGGTACGGTAGTGAATCTTTTAGGTTAATGACAATGTCATTTCGAAAGACTTTTTTAGGGGATGTTTCTGCCATGATCGAATGCTTTATATATATGGTTATATAAATATAATATTAATTTAATGTTATTTAACCTGTTTATGAAAGATTTTAACGTGAATAGCGCCATTGACCTGCAAGACAGGAGGAATAAAGGATTCCTTCCAGACTGGACTTGTTAAATTATACTATTAAATTTTTCTGAGAAGTTCTCAAACAATTAAAAAGCTTCTTTGGTTGTCTATTTTAGTTAGAAGGACAATTTCATGAAAATAGCCACCTATAATATTAATGGCATCAACGCACGTCTTCCTGTGTTGTTACGTTGGTTAGCAGAAGAATCGCCTGATGTCGTATGTCTGCAGGAGTTGAAATCTCCGCAGGAACGTTTTCCATTGCAAGAAATTAATGACATCGGATATCATGCGGTTTGGCATGGTCAGAAAAGTTGGAACGGAGTTGCGGTACTTTCCAAATATGAGATCGAAGAAGTAGCTAGAGCACTTCCAGGCGATCCCGAAGATGTACAAAGTCGTTATTTGGAGGTTATGGTCCAGCAAGTCGTGATTTGCTGTCTTTATCTGCCCAATGGCAACCCATTTCCGGGGCCCAAATTTGACTATAAGTTGAAGTGGATTGAGCGTTTAGCAAAACGGGCCAAAACGCTGCTTAGTATGGATGTTCCAGCGATACTCATTGGGGATTTTAACATTATTCCAACAGAAATGGATACGTATAAACCTGAAAAATATGTCAACGATGCATTGTTTAGGAAGGAGGTGAAGGAGGCTTTCAGTCAGCTTCTTGAAGAGGGCTGGCAGGATTCTATTCGTCAGCTTTTCCCAGATCAGCAGGTTTATACGTTCTGGGATTACTTTCGCCAGGCTTACAGTCGAAATGCTGGTTTACGTATCGACCATATTTTATTGAGCCCTTCAATTCAGGATCGTTTAATTGAAGGCGGAATTGATCGCGATGTTCGCGGATGGGAGAAGAGTAGCGATCATGCGCCTACATGGATTCGATTACGAAATATCAGCATGAATGGCTAAGAAGATAAATACCAGTGCGGGATTGTTATTGTATAAATTTCATGCCTTAGAAATTTATTTTTTCTTAGTACATCCTGGAGGACCCTATTTTACTAAAAAAGATGAAGGCTCGTGGACAATCCCTAAAGGGGAAATCGATTTGAACGAAGATGAACTTGATGCGGCCAAAAGAGAGTTTATTGAAGAGACAGGCTATCTTCCCCGTGGAAATTTTATTGCGCTAAATGCTATTCAACAAAAAGGAGGCAAAATAGTTAAGTGCTGGGCAATTGAAGGAGATATAGATCCTGCTAGACTTGTAAGCAATACCTTTGAAATGGAATGGCCGCCGAAATCAGGGAAAATGCAAACTTATCCTGAAATAGACCGTGGCGATTGGTTTACATTTACGGAAGCCAGGAAGAAAATAAACGAACGACAGATTTCTTTTCTGGAGCAAGTTATTGCTCATGGGAAATGAATGCTTATTTCAACACAAGTGGGAGTGTAACTCAAACTGTGTCATTGGATAATTAACCAAAATCTAAAAGCCTCTATCAAGTTTGAGCCTATCCCCAAATTTAATGTAAAGTTGGGATATGGTCAAGCCCCAGTTATGCACTGGCATTGTCCACTTTTTAGAGATGTCCTTTATTATCAGAAACATCAGTTTCATAAGAGCCTGCTCAGAACTGAATGCACCTTTGGACTTCGTTATTTTACGGATCTGTCGGTGCATTCCTTCAATTGGATTAGTGGTGTAAATAGTCTTACGCACCTGCTCATCATACTCAAAAAAAGTAGAGAGATTGGTCCAGTTTTCCAGCCATGACTTAGCAGCTATGGGATATTTCTTGCCCCATTTCTCTTCAAAGACCAGTAGTTTTTCATAGCCCATTTCTTCGTTGACAGCTTTATAAACCGGCTTTAAATCTTCAATAACAGCCTTTTTGTCCTTTTCTGTAACGTAGCGCATGCTTGATCTAATCTGATGGACAATGCATAACTGAACTTTTGTTTTTGGAAAAATAGCTTCTATAGCTTCAGGAAAGCCCTTCAGTCCATCAATACAGGCTATCAGGATGTCCTCTACACCGCGTTGCTTTAGATCGGTGAGTACGGATAGCCAGAATTTTGCTCCTTCGTTTTCCGAACTATAAAGCCCTATCAGGTCTTTGCGACCATCCATTCCTATGCCCAGGATATTATAAATAGCCCTGGACTCAACTGTGCCATTCTGACGAACTTTGTAGTGCATACAATCAAGGAAAACAAAGGGGTAAACAGCTTCTAGCGGACGACTTCGCCACTCATTAACAGCAGGAAGCACACTTTCGGTAATACGGGATATTTCTGTGGCAGAGATCTCCATGGCATACATTTCGCGGATAAACTCACTTATCGCTCGTGTGCTCATCCCTTTTGCATACATACTCAGTACGTGGCCTTCGAGCTGTTCAGTAATGATCAACTGTCTTTTAGGTACTACTTTGCGTTCGAACGATCCTGATCTGTCCCGACCTGTTTCCAGCTCAAAAGTTCCGGTATGGAGACCACGGACCGTCTTTTTTGTCTTGCCATTGCGACGGTTACTATTACCTGAGGCCTTTTCTTCGTTCAGATGATTCTCCAGTTCGCCATCCATCATTGATTCCAACAGATGCTTCATCAACGGCGCTAAAACGCCATCATTAGGAGACAAACTTTTACCTTCGTAAAGACCTTGCATAGCTTCAGTCTTGAAGCGCTCAAAGTCGAATGGGTCTTTTTCTTTCATGACCGTGTCGTTTGAATAATTGAATATAAATAATCTTATTGAATTATTCCTTTGACACAGTTTATGTTACAG
>NZ_DKSP01000235.1:3075-3677 GCF_002472745.1 Sphingobacterium sp. UBA7253
CACAGTTTATGTTACAGTCTCACACAAGTTTATTCTGCAAACGCTACCTAGCAGATTTCATTGCTTTAACTTTTGTTGTATTTTCATCCGCTACAAATTTCCGATAAATAGCTGTTTCCATTCCGCATAAGGCGACCTTGCCTTCACTATTACTATGAATCCCATACCCATATGTCTTTGTAAGAGGGGAGGCGCGCAGGCATGCTTGTCCTTTAGAGAAAAAAACTGTTCTTGCTTCGGGATATTCGTCTGGCGTTAGGTTCCTTCTTTCCGCATAGACTTGGAAAATAATATCGTCAGATGTATACTGATAAGGCGCTGCGGCGATCAATTCATATTGTCTTTCAGCTATGGTTTTATGGCGTTTTGATGGTGGAATAGTACCCTTAACTACTTTGGTATCTCTTGCAGCTTCAATTAAAGTATTGAAGTAATTTGTCGAATGGTTTTTCATAATTTTTATTTTTCTTTAATCAAAAGGCATGTAATGATAGAAACAAAAATAATAGAATATCTTGCGATCTGATAGTGGATCGCAAGATATCTTATGAATTACCGATTATTGTTGCTGTTCTATATTACAGCGCAGATCGGAAGAGCGT
>NZ_DKSP01000121.1:0-4502 GCF_002472745.1 Sphingobacterium sp. UBA7253
CGATTGCCGGGCAATTGAAGTATGAAGGCGAGATCACATTCCACCTTGATCCAACGAGCCCACTGCCGGCAAAAATTCATTACGTTTCCAATTGGTTTCAATTTACCAATCTTGAAGGCGATCGCAATTTCTATTACCAACAGCGCTACAACAAATTTGCAAAAAACGATACATTAACGGTTTTTGCTGAGTTGAAACATTTTGCGCAAGAAGAACAGCTTTCTTTTGAAAATGTACGTTCTTACCTGAACATTTTCGGATTCGAAAATTTCAAAGATCAGCAGTTGATTGAACTTTCGAGTGGCGAACACAAGAGGCTGCAATTGATTAAAGCTCTGTGGCTTCAACCTCAGGTGCTCATTATCGACCAGCCTTATACAGGACTAGATGCACAGTCTCGGGAAGATCTCAATCAGATTTTCGATCAGCTTGCGGATAAAGGGGTCACCTTGTTGTTGATCAGTAATGATGACGAACAACCGGATTGTATCAATCGTTTTGCGGAAATTCAGGAAGGTAAAATCAGGATTCGCCAACGGAGTGAAGAGCTATCCAAAGGCTTGCCCCGAACAAGAAAGGCGCTGCCTTATTTTCTACAACAGGCTCCTCAGGTATCCGCCCAGGTCATGGTAAAAATGAACAAAATCAATATTTCATACGGCGAAAAACAAGTCTTAAAGAATATTGACTGGGAAGTAAAAGCCGGTGAAAAATGGTTGCTACAAGGGCATAATGGTTCAGGAAAATCAACTTTGCTTAGTCTCATCAACGGCGATCATCCACAGGCTTACGCTAATGACATCCATCTTTTTGGCAAAAAAAGAGGATCTGGAGAAAGTATTTGGGATATCAAAGAACATTTGGGTATTATATCGCCAGAATTGCATTGGTACTATGATATGAATGCCAACGTTGGGCAGACGATTGCTTCTGGATTTTTTGATTCCATGAGCCTATACCAGCGATTAGGGTTTGAACAACAGCAAAAGCTCGAGCAAATTCTCCATTTTTTTGACCTTAAAGAGGTTAAACACAAAACCTTGGGGTCGTTACCATTAGGCCAACAACGTTTGGTCCTATTGGCTCGCACGATCGTGAAACATCCAGAATTGCTGATTTTGGACGAACCTTGTCAGGGTTTAGACCAAGAGCAGACCCAGTATTTCAACGACGTCATCGATGACCTCAGTAAAAGTGGCCAGACGCTCATTTATGTAGGTCACTTCCAAACCCAGCTACCAACGTGCATTGACAATAAAATCGTGTTGGAAAAGGGAGAAGTAAAGGCTATATCCGAAGTTATCCACAAAAAAGAAACTTTATCAACATAAAAATTGTGGAAAACTTCAATTAATTCGAAAACAAGAACAAAAAAATAAAAAAAGAATCAAGCTATCGACAAAACATTGGAAATCAAAAGTCAAAAATAAAGACAATACAATAGGGCTTAGGCCTATCTTCCAAAGTTTCAATATACACATTGCTGATAGCTCAATACTAAAAATACAATGAAGAAAAATATTTTAATCATACCTGGAGATGGCATCGGCCAAGAAGTAACAACTTGGGGTAAAAAAGTTTTAGAAAAAATCGGTGAAAATTATGGTCATGAATTCAGCTTTGATGAAGCTATCATGGGCCATACTGCAATTGAAGCTACGGGCAACCCTCTTCCTGATGAGACATTAGCTAAAGCAAAAGCTTCTGATGCGATCCTTTTCGGCGCCATTGGCCATATCAAGTATGATAATGATCCTTCTGCTAAAGTAAGACCTGAACAAGGCTTGTTGAAAATCCGTAAAGAACTAGGTCTTTACGCAAATCTTCGTCCAATCCTTTTATTCGATGAGTTATTGGATGCTTCGAGTTTAAAGCCCGAAATTCTTCAAGGTACAGATATTCTTTT
Source organism: Sphingobacterium sp. UBA7253 (assembly GCF_002472745.1). Taxonomy (NCBI): domain Bacteria; kingdom Pseudomonadati; phylum Bacteroidota; class Sphingobacteriia; order Sphingobacteriales; family Sphingobacteriaceae; genus Sphingobacterium; species Sphingobacterium sp. UBA7253. The sequence continues at coordinate 1,907 of NZ_DKSP01000121.1, forward strand.
CTTCCGTGAATTGACAGGTGATGTGTATTTTGGTGAAAAAAACCGCAATGAGGACAACATCTTTGCGTCAGATCTGATGAACTACCACCGTTACGAGGTTGAACGTATCGCACGTAAAGCTTATGATGCAGCACGCACACGTAACAAAAGATTATGCTCTGTTGATAAAGCAAATGTATTGGAAACATCCCGCCTGTGGAGAGAAGTTGTACAGGAAATCGCAAAAGAATATCCGGATGTTGAAACCGAGCACATGTTTATCGATAATGCAGCCATGCAATTGGTTAAAAATCCGAAGAAATTCGATGTGGTATTGACAGCCAATCTTTTTGGTGATATCTTGACAGACGAAGCGTCACAGATCGCAGGCTCAATGGGTATGTTGGCTTCTGCTTCCGTAGGCGATGGTACAGGTTTCTTCGAACCTATCCACGGCTCTGCACACGATATCGCTGGTCAAAATAAAGCAAATCCACTTGCTTCAATTTTATCTGCAGCCTTGATGCTTGATATTAGCTTTGGTCTACAGGAAGAAGCTAAAGCGGTTACCAATGCTGTTGCTGAAACATTAAAAGCAGGTTGGAGAACCGGTGATATTGCCAACAGCAGCACAGAAGCTTCAAAAATCTTAGGTACTCAGGAAATGGGTGAAAAAGTATTGGAGTTTATTAAATAGTATACCCTTTTTAATTTGTAAATCTTTTGAATTAAGAAATTATGTTACACGATCCTAATCATCTTTACATTTTCGACACCACCTTACGTGATGGCGAACAGGTACCAGGCTGCCAATTAACCACTCCGGAGAAAATTGAGATTGCTAAAGACCTGGAAAAACTAGGGGTAGATATTATCGAAGCCGGTTTCCCAGTGTCTAGCCCTGGTGATTTTCAATCGGTTGTAGAATTATCTAAAGCGGTGAACGATGTTATTATATGTGCATTGACCCGTGCCAATCAAAACGATATTGACGTAGCTGCTGAGGCATTAAAATATGCCAAACGCCCACGTATTCACACCGGTATTGGTTCTTCGGACATGCATATCAAATATAAATTCAACAGCACAAGAGAAGAAATTTTAGAACGTGCTGTTGCGGCTGTAAAACATGCCAAATCCTATGTGGAAGATGTCGAGTTTTATGCAGAAGATGCTGGTCGCGCAGACTTGGCATTTCTAGCTAAAATGGTTGAGTCGGTCATTGCGGCTGGTGCTACGGTGGTCAACATCCCTGATACAAACGGTTATTGTTTACCGGATCAGTATGGGTCAAAAATCAAGTATCTCAAGGAGAATGTGCGCAATATCGATCAGGCCATTATTTCGGCACATTGTCACAATGACCTAGGACTTGCAACAGCAAATTCTATCGCTGCCATTCAAAATGGAGCCCGCCAGGTAGAATGTACAATCAACGGTATCGGTGAACGTGCCGGAAACACGTCGCTTGAAGAAGTGGCCATGATCCTTAAAGTACACAACCAGTCGTTTGGAAGCTTAACATCAAACATCGATAGCCGCATGTTTACGTACTTATCGCGCAAGGTAAGTGAAATGATGAACATGCCTGTCCAACCGAATAAAGCAATCGTTGGCCGTAATGCCTTCGCGCATAGCTCGGGTATTCACCAAGATGGTTTCCTAAAACACCGCGAAAACTATGAGATCATCAGACCAGAAGATGTTGGTTTGGTTGAAGCTGATATTATCCTGACAGCTCGTTCAGGTAGACATGCCCTTAAGCACCATTTGGAGCGTTTAGGTTTCCATCTTGAAAAAGATGATTTAGCAGATTGCTATCAACGTTTCCTGGTTTTAGCCGACGAAAAGAAAAATATTTGTGATGATGACCTAAAAAGCCTCATCCAGGAAAAAATATAAAAAAAGGAAGGCTGCAGATGCAGCCTTTTTTTATCATAAGTACATTTTTTTTAAAAGGATCCACATGACACATAGCTGATTATTATTTTAGCATGTGTTCAGACGGTCTTCCATTCAAAATCAACTAAATTTAAACACTGTATAGGTAGAATCTCTCATATAACAGCGAATATCTGCGTTTTATTTGCTACCTTAACTAGGCAATCATCTAACAATGAATCTATCAACCTTAAACATCAATTCAGAAGCTACGCTTGACCGCATCAAGTCTGTGGTCAACAGAACACCGCTTCAATATAATCGGCATCTATCCGAAAAATATGGCGCTGAAGTCTATCTCAAACGGGAAGATTTACAAGTCGTACGTTCCTATAAATTACGCGGTGCCTACAATAAAATTATTTCCTTAACAGCGGAAGAGCGACAACGTGGCGTTGTATGTGCCAGCGCAGGCAACCACGCTCAGGGCGTTGCTTTCTCCTGCAATAAACTCGACATCAAAGGCGTGATATTTATGCCGGGTCCGACACCACGCCAAAAGATTTCACAAACGGAAATGTGGGGTAACGGTAATGTAGAAATCATCTTGACCGGAGACACTTTTGATGACTGCCAAAAAGCGGCGCTGGCTTATACAGCAGAGCATGGCATGACTTTCATTCCGCCATTTGATGATCTCAAAGTTGTGGAAGGACAGGGTACTGTAGCCGTTGAT
>NZ_DKSP01000121.1:4565-12582 GCF_002472745.1 Sphingobacterium sp. UBA7253
AGCTTTACAAGATCTTCCCGATATGGACGCCATATTTATCCCAATTGGTGGAGGTGGACTTGCCGCGGGAGCAAGCTATTACCTGAAGAGTAAAAACAAAGCGATCAAATGTTATGGTGTTGAACCCGAAGGAGCTCCTTCTATGCAAGCGGCTTTGACACATGGCGCACCGATCGAGCTCGAGCATATCAACAAATTTGTTGATGGGGCCGCCGTTAAAAAGATCGGTGCAACGACATTTGAAATTGCCAAACAGTTGTTGGATGATACACGCTCTATTCCCGAAGGAAAGATCTGTACCTGTATCCTAGAGCTGTACAATAAGGATGCAATTGTCGTTGAGCCTGCAGGCGCTCTATCCGTGGCCGCTCTTGAATTTCACAAAGATGAAATTAAAGGTAAGAAAGTCGTCTGCATCATATCCGGTGGAAACAACGATATCGACCGCATGAGTGAAATCAAAGAATTGTCTCTACTTTACGAAGGGTACAAGCATTATTTTATCGTTCGTTTCCCACAACGTCCAGGCGCCTTAAAACTCTTCGTTTCTGAAGTATTGGGGCCTAAGGATGATATTACCCGTTTTGAGTTTATCAAAAAAACCGAACGCGAAAGAGGTCCAGCGCTAGTCGGCATTGAGCTCAACAAGCCTGAGGATTACGAAACACTGATTGAACGCATGAAAGAATATAAGTTTGATGTCATTGAAATCAATAAAGACCAGACACTATTTGAATACCTTGTATAAGTAAAAGCGTATAAACAGAAAAAAGCTCGTGCACAAATCACGGGCTTTTTCTGTTTATAAGAATACAATTGCCATTCCCCAAATATTCAAAAAAAACTAACAATTCCATCACCTAAAAAATCGTATATTTCCGTTATTAAAAGATATTCAATAGCTTAGGAGAGAGCGATAAATTATTTTTATTTGACCAAAGGCATATTGCATATAAAAAGTAATTTATCTAAGTTTAATTGTTTAATCAATACTATACGAAAAATGAGAGTACTAATTTTAACGATTCTGACCTTAATAGGTCAACTTACTTTTGCTCAGACCGACAAAAGTAAACGCCCAAGTCCTCCAGACAACACTAAGGTAACCACCACCGATGGTGTCACGATTGACATTAATTATAGCCGCCCTTCATTGAAAGGCCGTCAGCTTGGTGTTGATATCGCCCCTATCGGTATTGTATGGCGTACTGGAGCAAATGAAGCGACCACCATCGAATTTAATAAAGATGTATTGGTTGAAGGCAAGAAATTAGCTGCTGGTAAATATGGCCTTTACAGCATCCCTGGAGAACACGAAACAACAATTATGTTCAATAAAGTGTGGAATCAGTGGGGAACAAAATATGATGCCAACGAAGATGCTTTACGTGTTTCTGTTAGCAATGCCACAGCAAGCAATTCACAGGAACAATTTAAGATCAATGCAACTCCGCAAGGAACCGTCTCTTTAGAATGGGGACAGTATGTCGTTCCGTTTATGGTTAAAGCGAGTAAATAGCTACAAAATATTTATCATCTTGCAAGAATAGAGGCTATGAAAGTAGACACAAGGTATATTCTGAGCAATAACCGAGTGAAAGGAGTGTATTGAAGTCAATGAGTCTGAACAATTTTTATAAACAGAACGATTGAGATCATTGGTACTTAATGAAAAAAAACAGGCCTCAAGAAAATAAACACTTAAATAGAAAAAGGGAATAATAATTATTTCCTTTTTCTATTTAAGTGTTCACTCTGTAATGCTATTGATTTCGGTTAGTTAAATGGTCAGTTTCTTAAATATTTTTCTAGAAACTGATCTTGTTCCCATAGTAAATGGAAGATATTTTCTTTGGCGACATATCCATGTGCTTCGCGTGGTAAAATGACCATACGCACGGGAGCTCCCAAGTTTTTCAGGGCCTGAAAATAGCGTTCTGTCTGCAGGGTGAATGTTCCGGGATTATTATCGGCTCCGCCATGAACCAACAAAAGTGGGGTTTTCATCCGATCAGCACTCACAAATGGAGACATGGTCATATACAAGGCTGGATCATCCCAGAAGTTACGTTGTTCACTCTGAAAACCAAATGGTGTTAAGGTCCGATTGTATGCTCCAGAACGCGCTATTCCTGCGGCAAACAATTTTGAATTGGACAACAGATGTGCTGTCATAAACGCACCATAGGAATGCCCACCCACAGCAACTTTTTTCCGATCGATATAACCCAAATGATCTACCGCATCAATTGCAGCTTCGGCATTTGCCACAAGTTGTTCAATAAAGGTATCATTCGGTTCTTTTGTTCCCTCTCCAACAATAGGGAAGGCCGCATTATCCAATACAGCATAGCCCTTCGATACCCAGTAGATAAAAGAACCATAACTTGGGAAGGTAAACTCTTTCGGATTGGCCGTGCTTTGCCCTGCTGTATTCTTGTCTTTATATTCCCGTGGATAAGCCCACATTAGCAGAGGCAACTTCTCTTTCTTCGTAAAATCATAACCGGCAGGTAAATATAACGTTCCGGAAAGTTCGACTCCATCCTTGCGCTTGTATTTTAAAATCTCTTTATGGACTTTTTCCAACGATTTAAACGGGTTTTCCAACGTGGTGAGCGTCACCTGTTTCCCCGATTTCATATTTTTCATGAAATAATTCGGATAAATCGATGCTGACTGAAGCGAAATCAACAGATCACCAGTTTTAGGGTTCACTAGTTGGGCGATACGTTCTTGCATTTCAGATGCTGGAGCAGTGTAGATGCGTTTTTTCTTCAATGAATGCAGATCAAGCTCATCCACAAAAGGAAACTCACCATTTTTAGTAAATCCCTTACCAACAAACAGTGCTTTATCTTTATCTACATACATTGAATAAGTGCCTAAACTATTTTTTTCCATATACACATCTCCTGGATCATTATACACATCCTGACTGTTCCGCTCTTGCAACAGTTTGGATTCTCCGGTAGAAGGATTCACCACAAAAGTTTTTGCATTTCTCGTATCGTACCATTGCGAATTGATCAATGCATATTTATCATTTCCCCATGTTACACCAGCATAACGGTCTTTGGTTTTAAAAATAAGTTTCCCCGCACCGTTGTAAGGGTAAGATAAAGTATATAAGGCATCACGAAACTCAGCAGGTTTATTCGCGTTCCCACCATCCAAAGCTTCTACATAGGCCAACGTAGCTGGCTGATCACTCCGCCAATGCCAGGCCCGTTTTCCCGATCGTGTCGACGAAAAACCCTTTGGCATTACCTCTGTCAAGGGGGTCTCATTCACAAGCGCTATTTCTTTGCCCGATCGATCATAAATACGAATCTGCTGTGGAAAAGACGAGACGGGAACTACATAGGAATAAGGTTTTGTGATAGTCGTGATCATCACGTACTCGCCATCCGGAGAGAAGCTGATTCCCGTATAAATGGCTTTATCTTTAAAGGAAGAAATCTTACCGTCAAGGTCCACAAGTTCAAGATTGGATTGCACCAATGTTTCGAAATTCGCTTCGTCCTGCGGATTTTTAAGCAGATCTTGGTACGTTCTCAATTGGGACACCTTCCCATCACTCGTTGAGACAATAGGTCCTGTCGGCAAATCTTTTGAAGGATCTAACAGTGCAGCCCTATCCTTTGGCAGGCTTGTAATCAGTAAACCGGAAGAATTTCTCAGCCACTGAAATGGCGCTGTTAATGTTCCATTCAGATTGTAGGCAGTCAACTGTTTGACATTTCGAGTTGCAAGATCAATGACAAATAAGGCCGTTCCGCTTTCATTTGTATTGCTAAATGCCAAAAGCTTATTGTCTGGAGAGAATACAAAATTGGCCATCGCCGCTTTTTCGGGTATCCCCGTGAAGTCGGAAAATTCCACATTTTGCCCTATTTTTTTCAAGGCAATCTTATCGAAAAAGATTGTTGAACTTTCCATGTTCGTCTTCGGATTAATCCGCAATCCCGCCAGTTTCATTTCTTCCTGGCCTAAGTCTGTCAGGCTTTTATACGTAGGTCGAAACGTAAATAACATCCAATTTTTATCGCTTGAAATCTTTATTTGAGGTGGGCGCACATAATCGGCTAAGGCCAAAATTTCAGTAGAGGGTTTTTGAAAGGTAATGTTTTCCTGCGCTTGCGTCTGTAGCGATGCTAGAAGCAAGAGACCATAGAATAGTTTCTTCATAAATTTATTTTTCAAATTAGGGCAAAATAAGGTAATAAAAATTTCATAAAAAAGCAAGCTTTGTAGCTTTTTTATGACACTAAAATTAAACTTAAATCATTTGTAAAATAGCGGTAAAAATTACTAATTTAAAGTTATCCACATTTACAAAATACAGAAAACCAGCAATTTAAAAACACGAATCTTCAGCAAACGCATTCTCTGACAAACTTTTGCCCAAAATGTGGAAAAGTCAAACTACCGCATCGAAAGAAAATATAAGATATTTGTTAAGCTAATGAAAGAATTGGCAACTCAACGAAGTTTTTAAGTATCGAAATACAGACTTTTCTTTTTGGCGAATTGTCTATTTTAAATGGCTAGATTAACCTTCAATCTAGTCTCCCCGATTAAAATTGATACCATTAACTTCGTACCGGGTTTTTCTATAAAGATTGGAGTAAAAAAATAAACAAGTAAACATGGCAAGAATTATCAAATTTGAGAAAAACGATTGTGCTCCTTGTGCACAAGTATCGGCTTATTTGGATCAAAAAGGTATCCAATATGAAACGGTTAATCCTTTTGATGAACCAGACTTGGCCGCAAGATTCAAAATCCGCACTGTTCCTACGGTAATTGTGTTGGAAAATGAAGAGATTCAACACCGTATCATTGGCTTTAAACCAGAGGAATTGGCTGCCATTGCACTTTAATAAATTTAGCGTATCATTAAAATGAAACAGTGACATGATACACATTTATTATGATTCCAGAACGGGGAACGTACAACGTTTTATGGATAAAGTAGCTCAGATAACGGGTTGGCAAATCCATAAAATCACCGCCGATTTAACGGTAAAAGACCCTGGGCATTTGGTCACTTTCACCACAAATTTTGGACAGGTGCCCGAAAATACAAAAGAATTCATGAAACGCGAAGCTAAAAATATTTATTCTGTTACTTCCAGTGGCAACCGCAACTGGGGACCGAATTTTGGTCTAGCAGCTGATCGCATTTCACAGGATTTCGACATTCCACTGGCGTTCAAATTTGAACTGTCCGGAACAATGGAAGATATTAATCAATTTATTGACATCTTAAAGAACTTTTGCGATGGTAGCAAACGAAGTAGCAAAAAACTGGATATTGCTTAATAATGAAATCATGATTAAGCATGATGACGAATTCAGCTTACATAAAGATAAGGAAGCGGTTCGTGCATATTTCTTAGAATATGTAAATAAGAACACAGTGTTCTTTTATACATTAAAAGAAAAAATAGACTATTTGGTAGAAAACAACTATTATATTGACTTTTACCAATGGTTTACATTTGAAGAAATGGAAACGGTCTTCAACTATGTGTATGCGAAAAAATTCCGTTTCGAATCTTTTATGGCGGCATTCAAATTCTTCCAGAGCTACGCTTTACGTGACGATTCTGGTGAAAAGTTCCTGGAACGCTATGAGGATCGTGTAGTTGCTGTTTCCTTGTTCTTAGCAAGAGAAGAGGGTGTTCAAAAAGCGATCGAATATGCTGAAATCATGATCAATCAAGAATACCAGCCAGCGACACCTACATTCTTGAATGCAGGAAAGAAACGCTCGGGTGAATTGGTATCTTGTTTCTTGGATGAAATCGGCGACAACTTAAATGGTATCGGTTATGCTGTTGATTCCGCCATGAAGCTGTCTTCTATCGGTGGTGGTGTATCGTTCAATATCTCCAAAATCCGTGCTCGCGGAGAAGCGATTAAAGGTGTTGAAGGCCGTGCCGGCGGTGTACTTCCAATCATGAAGATTATGGAAGATACATTTTCATATGCGAACCAGTTGGGACAACGTCCGGGTGCTGGGGCAGTATACCTCAATATTTTCCACTCTGACATCGAAGAATTTTTGGATTGTAAAAAAATCAACGTTGACGAGAAAGTACGTATCAAATCATTGTCGATCGGTATCATCGTTCCGGATAAATTCATGGAATTGGCAGAAAAAGATGAACCATGCTATTTGATCTACCCACATACGGTAATGCAAGAGTATGGACAATTCTTGGATGAGATGGATATGGACAAGATGTACGACGAATTGATCACGAATCCAAACGTGAAAAAGAAAAAAATCAATGCTCGTCACCTTTTAGTTAAAATTGCACAGACACAAAAAGAATCAGGATATCCTTATATTTTCTTCAAAGAGAACACCAACCGTGTCCATGCATTGAATGAAATCGGTCAAGTGAAATTCTCAAACTTGTGTACTGAAATTATGCAAGTATCTCAAGTATCCGATATTGAGATCTATGGCAAACAGGACACGATCCGTTATGGTATTTCCTGTAACTTAGGCTCCTTAAATATTGCTACTGTAATGGACAACAAACGTATCAAAGAAACCGTAAAAACGGCTATGCGTGCTTTGACTGTCGTTACAGACGTAACCAATATCGACATGGTTCCTTCTATTGCAAAAGCAAACCGTGAGTTGCATTCTGTAGGGCTAGGTGCAATGAACCTCCATGGTTACCTTGCAAAAAGCTTCATTATGTATGAATCTAACGAAGCGCTCGATTTTGCCAATACCTTCTTTATGATGATGAACTATTATTCATTGGAAGCATCGATGGAAATTGCCAAAGAACGTGGTAAAACATTTGTTGGATTTGAAAAATCAGCCTATGCCGATGGTACGTATTTCAACAATTACGTAAACCGCGATTATATGCCTAAAACTGCTAAGGTAGCGGAGTTATTTGAAGGGATACATATCCCAACGGTAGAAGATTGGTTGGAATTAAAAGCAAAAATCAAAGAACATGGTATTTACCATGCTTACCGTTTGGCCATTGCTCCAAATCAATCGACTTCGTATATCATGAATGCAACTGCATCAGTTATGCCAATCGTCGATATCATTGAAGTGCGTGAATATGGAGATAGTACGACTTACTATCCAATGCCATATTTGACAAACGATAATTATTTCTACTTCAAATCGGCTTATGATATGGATCAATTCAAAGTCTTGAAATTGATTTCGGTCATCCAACGCCATATTGATCAGGGTGTATCTACTATTTTGCATACAAACTCAAAGGATTCGACACGAGATTTGTCAAGATATTATATCTATGCACATAAATTGGGATTGAAATCCCTTTATTATACACGGACAAGAAAATCGACCATCGACGAATGTGTTTCTTGTTCAGCTTAATTTTGAGATTTTAGTATTTGGATATATAATGGGAGAAAGTCAAAAGTTGCCTACGCCATTGGCGGCTTTTGGCTTATCTAAAATCAACAATCCAAATACGTGATAATAAATGCCTAATACTTTAAACTAAAAATGAGTAAAACATATAAAGCTGTCAACTGGAATACCCCTGAGAACGATTATGTATTGATGTTCTGGGAACAAAATATCCGTCAATTCTGGATCGACACGGAATACATTCCATCAAAAGATATCGATAGCTGGAAACGTATCAGTCCAGAAATGAAAGATGCGTATAAAAAAGCTTTAGGAGGATTGACCCTTTTGGATACCCTTCAAAGCCATACAGGTATGCCTAAAATCATCGATCATATCGACACCTTACAGAATAAAGCGGTATTGTCGTATATGTGTATGATGGAAGCTATCCATGCAAAATCGTATTCCACCATTTTCACGACAGTTTCTACGACCGCCGAAATAAATGATATTTTCGAATGGGTTCAACAAAATAAATATCTTCAATACAAAGCAGAAACGATTGATGGCTACTACCGCGCGATCGATAAAGAAGATGCTTCCGAAGAGGAGATTTATATGGCAATGGCTGCATCCGTATTATTG
>NZ_DKSP01000087.1:0-2757 GCF_002472745.1 Sphingobacterium sp. UBA7253
TTCGAGTAAGGTAATTCCTGCCTGACGTTTAAAGTAAATACCGAGATAATCGTTGGCAATGTTAAAATGCTCCGCCATTATTTGTATCCGTAAACGATTGGGATCGTAAATATTTTTATGGATATAACAAAACATGGCCTGCAGGTCACGGCTTTTAAAACTATTGCTACGCAATTCGGGCATATTCCGCTGCAAAACATGTACAACACTGAATAATTGGAACCAAATAAGCTCCTGATTTACAATTTGATCTTTTCTTAATAAGAGAAGGGTATCAAAGATCAGTGTTATTATCGCATTATCTTCTCCAACTAACTGAAACCCCATCTGATGAGTTTCTCTACTTTTTATAAGATATTCCAGCTGTTGTATAGCGGACGTAGAACCCGAACTGTTACGACCCAGGTAGGCGTCGGTGAACTTAAGATATACAAAATGGGTGAGTTGTTCGATTTCAAAATAATGTTGGTCATCTGGCCCTAGTAGAAAGATCGACCCTGCTTTGTAAGGAAATGAATGCCCATTAACAATATGTCGCCCTGTCCCCTCACGAATAAAAATGAACTCGTAATGATTGTGATTGTGTTCCGGATGAGTCCATTCAAGTATCTTAAACCCTGAAATAAGCACCGGTTCAAACTGACGATAACGTTTCATTTCAGAAATATACCTAATTATATTGGATTTTTACATTAAAACCCACTAAGCTTCCAACTAACTTTGGCCCTATAAGTAATATAGAAAGATGAAGACTAGAAAAAACACCGCTTTAGTTGTTGGCGCCAATGGCGTTGTTGGCAACAATCTCATAGACTATCTTGAAAAGATGGAGGAATGGGAAATTATAGGTTTATCACGACGAGCAAATGCCGATCGGGCTAACGTTCGTTTTATCGCTGTAGATTTATTGGATATAGCCGATTGTCTCAAAAAGCTAGGCAACTTGGATACCGTAACCCATATTTACTACGTTGCTTATCAGGATAGACCGACCTGGGCTGAGCTAGTGGAGCCCAATATGAAAATGCTAAGCAATGTTTTGACCGCGGTGGAACCGGTAGCAAGTGATCTTCAGCACATCAGCTTAATGCAAGGGTATAAAGTATATGGTGCTCATCTGGGCCCTTTCAAGACACCAGCCAAAGAATCAGATGCCGGACATATGCCGCCGGAATTCAATACCAGCCAACAGCAATACCTCGAACAATTGCAAAAGGGTAAGAAATGGACTTGGTCAGCGATGCGTCCGTCAGTTGTTGGTGGAACGGCCCCCAATAATCCCATGAATCTAGCGATGCTCATTGCTGTATATGCATCTATCTCAAAAGAACTCGGTATTCCACTTCGATTTCCAGGAAAAATTGGCGCTTTTCAGACATTGATGGAAATGACCGATGCAACACTATTAGCCAAAGCAACGGTATGGGCCTCGACCAATCCACAAGCGGCCAATCAAGCCTTCAACATTAACAACGGCGATCTCTTCCGCTGGAAGGAACTATGGCCCAAATTAGCGGCCTATTTTGATATGGAAAGCGCTGATCCTATTCCGCTATCACTCAACACAATGATGGCAGACAAGGAGCCTTTATGGCAAAAATTAAAAGAAAAGCATTTATTAAGCTATAGCTATGATCAAGTTTCAGCTTGGCCTTTTGGCGATTTTGTATTTTCTTGGAATTATGATTTTTTTGCCGATGGCACAAAGGCAAGGCGTCTCGGCTTTCATGAATTTATTGACACCGAACAAATGTTTTATCAGCTCTTTGACGAAATGCGTAAAAAAAGAATAATTCCATAATAGCAAAGATTAAATTTTACCGTCTATTTTTGTAACTTACCCGGCTCAAGCATAACCTTTACTTCATTGCAATTTCATCCGGTATCATTTTATCGTTTCATAGTCAAAAGGATAGCAGATGTTTTGATAAAACAAACAATATGAATACAAAAAAAGCCTTTGTAGTTGGATCAGGAGAACTGGCAAACGCGATACTGGAAGCCGATTATTCCATCCCCAATGTAGAAATTCTACCTTGGCAGCCATCCATTACAACGTCGTCGCCATCGATCATTATACATGCCGGATCGGGTCGGGAGCTGCAAGATTGTCTTGATTTTTGTGCACGTACGGATTCGGTATTCATTGAATTGTCTACAGGGCTAGAGACCGAAAAGCTCGAGACAGCGTTTCCACTTGTCATTTGCCCAAATACCTCCATACTTTTGCTAAAAACACTCCATATGCTTCAACAATTTGGTCATAATTTCAAAGACTACGAAATATCTATTATGGAGTCTCATCAGTCCTCCAAGCTTACTGAACCAGGTACAGCTTATCATATAGCCAATTCTTTACATGTCGCTCATGAACGCGTTATCTCTATTCGCGATGCAAAAACGCAAGCTTATAAAATCCATATTCCCGTTGCCTACTTAGAAAAGCATGCCTACCATCAGATTGTGATCAAAGATAAAAATGATGAAATTAAAATTGAGACCAAGGTCCTCGGACATGATTCTTATTCAAATGGTGTCAAAAAAATCCTTGAAGCATGTGTCAACAATAAATTAGCCAATAGAAGGCATACTGTATTGGATTTGGTAGCTATGGGGCTACTTTAGTTAAACTTTCAATTTAGAAAGGAGCTTTCTACACAACGTCTAAAAATATGGGATTTGGAGTATTTATCTTTATACCGTTGCTGATAATTCTGCTGTTATGCGGGGTTATCACAAAAAGACGATTCTTCGGGT
>NZ_DKSP01000087.1:2804-5087 GCF_002472745.1 Sphingobacterium sp. UBA7253
TTCGGGTATGCAATTTTATCTCTGATCGGTGGCGCAATTATACTTTTTTCTTTGTCTCAATTTTTTCAATGGATCACGAGCCCAAAAATCCTAAAAAAAGAAGATTATTATGGTACCTACCACATAAAGCGTGACCTGTTCCCAGGAAAACAAGCTGACTGGCAATATAATAGCTACAATTTTGTCATAAAGGATAACGATTCGATTTATTTCAACGTCGTAAGTGCGGGTAAAGTATCCAAAGTTTACAAAGGCAAGATCGAAACAGTCTGTCCTTACCAATCCGCACGCTTAAAACTGTGGATGGACTTCCCCGCTCATCATATTCTTGCTTCAGATCCAACGGTATACCGAAGCCCTTTAGGCTTCTATTTGGTATTTTATTCGTCGAAATATAACAACGTTTTTTTTGAAAAAGACTGACATTGAAGCGTTATTTAACATGACAAGATATTTTCTCTATGTACAGATCACTGTCCTAGGTAACATGCATAAAAAAACACCAAAAAATGGTGTTTTCTTATTTTATAATAAATAATAGGATTAGTTTGCTAGCATCTATTTCCCTTTTGCCTTTAGAAATCGTTTTGACAAATATTGCCGTACGGGTATATCGTATAACTTCAAACAGCCGTATGCAAGCACAATACTTCCGATCACGACAGCCGCTGCTCCGGGCAACGACTCTTCAAAACTCAGATTTTCATTCTTAACCCAAGCATAGTATAGATAGATAAAGGGATAATGTACCATATACAAAGGATAGGATATATCACCTAAAAACTTGCAAAGCCAACTTGTAATACCATTACCGCCCTTGCCAGAAGCGCCTAACACAACGAGTAAAGGGAAAACCACGACACAACATAGCGTGTCGTATAAACCATTCATCCATAGTTGCTCGGCACCACCAATGCGCGGCATAGCCAAAAGTGGCACTAGGATCAAACTACAAATCCAAAATGCGCCCTTGATCTGTAAAGACTTAAATACTCTAGATAAGAATAAGCCTGCTGTAAATGAAAACAAAAGACGAAGTGAACCCGCCGTAAATTCCGTTTCTGTGAGTGAAAAACCAGCACAGATATCTCCCAAAGGTCCCAATATCGCAAAGGCCGCCAACCCTATCCCGAATAAAACAACGAGCCCAGCCAATACTTTGGTTGAAAATCTACGAATAATCAATGCATACAGAATATTACCGATGTATTCGAAAAACAACGACCAGCTCGGCCCATTTAATGGAAACATCTCCCCAAGCCCTCTCACTTCTTGCCCTGGAATGGCAGGAATCAACAAGGCATTCAAAAGGGTCGCGATTGCCAGCGAAGAAAATGTCACCTTAGTCACATCCCAAACAGAACATCCCTGAAAATAAAACATGACTGCTCCAATGATCGCACCCATTACAACCATCGGATGTAAACGTATTATCCGACGCTTGATAAATTCTTTTATTGTCATTGTCTTCCAACGATCGTCATAAGCATAGCCCACGACAAAACCTGAAAGCATAAAGAAAAAGTCAACGGCCAAATAACCGTGATTAATACGCTGGTCTAAATGGCTCGTCGCAAAGGCTTCAAAAATATGAAAGCAAACAACAGTTATAGCTGCTACACCGCGTAACCCGTCAAGTACTGCATAATGTGGTTTGGTATCTGCATAAACGGAAGTCGGTATTTGAGTATCGGACATAAAAACAAAACGATTTGATTGATTTTTTTACAAGGACGTAAATATAAACAAAATCGTCCATGCAGATTTGTAACAAGTTTACCGGTGCCCCATTTTTAAAGGCTGTTAATTAACACTGGGAATATAATCCGGTAAGTAAACCTGCTCTTTTTGCATATTTTGGATGTAAATTTTAGAATAAATTTCCAAACGGATATCGGTGATGTCTGTAGTCGTCGGCTTGTCGTCTTCATCTTCTCCAAATGAAAAAATCTGTTCTTCCCTTCTATTTTTTTTATGCAAAAAATAGTAAAAGTCTTTATTTTCCCAACCTTTTATATCACTTCCCGCATCATCTTGAACCTTCAATTTTGTAAACGTCTTCTGTAGATAGTTGTAAATATTTTGAAAATCATCTTTATTTTTTGAAGTCTTCAGTGCATATAGATAAGCAAATTCACCATTTTTATTATCTGCCACTGTCAACGCTGGAAAAGGAACTCCGTTTAATATGGCTATGGTGTCCTTATCTTCATTGTAAGAAACCGTGGTGTAACGATAACCGAAATCTCTGACCGGCTTTAATTTTCGTGTTCCCCAGGCTGC
>NZ_DKSP01000087.1:5252-5785 GCF_002472745.1 Sphingobacterium sp. UBA7253
AAAATGGTGTTGGCAAACTCCCTTCTGAATTAAAAACAGCAAGCGTATCCTTTTTAAATATGGCAGTTTCAAAGACTTCTTTCAACTCTTTCTTATCCATACTTTTAACGTCCGCATGCAGCAACTCTTCGCTCCTTTTTATCTTGGGGCCATAAAATTTGGATGCATTAAAGGTTCTATCCAATTTTTCAAGTATCACCCTGTCTGGATCTTGCGATTGACAGGAATACAGCATACCCGATAAAAGGATCAGACAGCATACACTATAATATAGAAAATGAAACGGCTTCATCGGAATTGTCATTTAAATTATTTTTTGGGTTATGATCTTTACTTTGCCGTAAAGATCTTCAAACTAAAATAAATTTGTATTCATTTGCAAATGAAATTGTGCGGGATTAACACCTTTTGACTTTTTAGAAGTGCAGCGCAATCCAAAAGTACATCATTCGTGGTCGCTTGCTATTTGGGAGTCCTTCTGCTCAAATTCAGAAACATCACTAAGTAAATTGGGCTTCCAAGCTACTAGTCAG
>NZ_DKSP01000077.1:0-217 GCF_002472745.1 Sphingobacterium sp. UBA7253
ATTTTCATACCTATTATGTCCCTAATAATATGGGGGTTATTATGTCGGGGGATTTTGACCCTACCGAGGTGGTGAAAAAGGTGGATAAGACTTTTGCTTTTATGCAGGCGAAAGAAGTTCCGGCCTATACTTTTGATGCGGAGAAACCAATTTTAACTCCTGTTGTCCGCGAGGTTAAAGGTCCGGATGCTGAATTTATGTTAATGGGATTCCGTTT
>NZ_DKSP01000077.1:371-29337 GCF_002472745.1 Sphingobacterium sp. UBA7253
TCCGTTTTCCTGGGGCTGCGACAAAGGATGCCCGTATGCTTAATCTGATGAGTCAGATCTTGACAAATGGTTCTGCTGGTTTGATTGATCTGGATTTGGTGAAGAATCAAAAATTATTAGGTGCAGGTGCTTTTCCTTATGTGTTAAAAGACTACTCTTTGCTGCTGTTGCAGGGTAATCCTGGTCAGGGACAGAGCTTGGAAGAGGTGCAACAGCTGCTGTTGCAAGAATTGGCGAAATTGAGAAAAGGTGAATTCTCGGATGATTTGATTACAGCCATTGTCAACAACGCGAAGAAAGATGAAATCAAACAGAATGAAAGTTATGGTGACCGGGCTGAATCATTGATGGATGCCTTTACTTCGGGTCAGGATTGGGCGTCTGTTGTGGGCTATTCGGATGAATTAAATAAAATCACCAAGCAAGATGTAGTGGATTTTGCTAACAAATACTTGAATGACAATAATTATGTAGTTGTTTATAAGCGTAAGGGCGTTGATAATAATGTTGTTAAAGTTGTTAAACCTGAGATTACTCCTGTAACGGTGAATCGTGATGACCAGTCTGAGTTCTTGAAGCGGGTTGAAGCAATGCCAGAGGATAAAATCCAACCGGTATGGGTCGATTATAATAAAGATATTCAGAAAGCTACAGCGAACGGTTTACCTGTACTTGCTGTAAAGAACTCAGATAATGAGCTGTTTTCGCTGTCTTATCGTTTTGATGGTGGAAAATGGAGCAATAAGTTACTTTCATTGGCTGCGGGCTATCTTGAGTTTTTGGGTACAAAAGACAAATCCAGTGAGCAATTCAGCAAGGATTTCTATCAATTGGCTTCTGATTTTTCGGTGTCTGCAGGAAATGAGGAAACCATGGTGTCGATTTCAGGTTTGAATTCCAACTTTACGGCTACATTGAACTTGATTCAGGATTTGTTGCGTAATTGTGTTGCTGATCAGGAGGCTTTCAAAATGTATATTGCCCGTCTTAAAAAAGCGAGAGCAAATGCGAAAGAAAACAAGGGCGCGATCATGGAAGGCCTAAAATCTTATGCTAAATATGGCGCTAAAAATCCGTTTAATAATGTGTTTACAGATGCGGAATTGGATGCTTTAAAAGCGGAGGATTTGGTGAAGGCATTGCACGATTTGGCTAATATGAAACATACGATGCTTTATTTTGGCCCGTTAACTGCCTCGGAATTTGTAGCGAAAGCGAAACCTTTGAAACAAGGTGCTGGAGAGTATGTTCAGGCGAAAAAGGCGGTCGTGTTTGCAGAATTGCCAACAAACAAGAACCAGGTCCTTTTTGCTAATTTCGATATGAAGCAGGCTGAAGTGTTTTGGTATAGAAGTTCAGGAGTATACAACAGTGCCTTAACACCGACTGTTTCATTGTTTAATAATTACTTTGGTGGCGGAATGGGAAGTATTGTCTTCCAGACTATCCGTGAATCAAAAGCATTGGCTTATTCAACTTATGCTTATTACGGACAGCCTTATAAAAAGGAAAATCACTATACTGTTGGAGCCTATGTTGGGACGCAGGCCGATAAATTTAACGATGCGATTAAAGGCATGAATGAGTTGCTGGATGTGTTGCCAGAAAGTGCTAAGGGGCTGGATATTGCTAAAGTAAGTCTGGAAAAATCAATTGCCAGTGAACGTGTATTGAATGCTTCTATCTTAGGTAGTTATCTGGCTGCACAACGTTTGGGAAATGCAACTGATATTCGTAAAGTTGTCTATGAGCAAGCGCCAAAATTAACTTATGGCGATCTAAATACTTTCCACAAGAAAGAAATGAGTCAAAAGCCGTACGTTTACTGTATTGTAGCGAAGGAAGAAAGTCTTAAGCCAGAAGATCTTGCGAAACTGGGCGAGGTTAAAAAGCTGGATCTTAAAGAGATCTTCGGCTATTAGATCCCGGATGGCTTGTCTTCAGAATTAGATTAGCGTATGAAATTAAAAAAGCCTCCGGTGTTTGCCGGAGGCTTTTTTTGTATCAGGTTTTGTGATGCCCTTTGTTTTTTTATGCTTGTTTCACGCTACAGAATCCTTGTTTCACTGTTCGTGAGTAGGATTAGTTTTAGGGTGAATTCGCTATCGTGGCTACTAAAACTAGCGTATTAAAACCGGATAATCTCCTCAATCTGTTCGTTGATAAATTGCAGCGTATCTTCTTTGAATAACTGCCCTTCATCATTCAGTTCGTTCTGAACATTGGGTAGAAAGATCTTGAGGGGAAGCACGTGCATTCTTAAGTAGTGGCATATGCCGGTCAGATGATCGATGCCGCGGAGGTTGCCATAGCGTCCCGAAGATAGTCCGACCAATGCAACTTTCTTGTGATAAAAGCTGATCGGAAAAGTGCAGCAATCGATAAAAAGCTTGAGCGCTCCTGGTATACTTCCGTTGTATTCTGGTGCGATAAAAATAAACAGATCCGCTTTACTGATCTTTTCTTGGATAGGTTCAAATGCTGTACTTCTTTTGCCATAAAGATCTGTTTCTAAAATGTTTGCTGGTAGATCTTCCAACGAAAAGATGTCACTTTCAATTGACTTACGGTCAAGTAATTGCTGGTAGCACTTTGCTATTTTTAACGTCTTACTATTGGGACGGTTTGTTCCGGATATTATTAAAATCATTGTGTTGTTGATACTTATAAAAAGCGCAGTTTCAAAGTGGATACATATCTTGATTTTTTGTATCTTAGCATCCTGAGGATATGTGCTTTCGATCAATCAAAAGTACGAAATATGCTGAATTTGTTTTGTTAATTTGAATTACGGATAAAAAATTTGGCAAATTGATCTTCAAAAAAGTGAAATGTAGTATAAAAAGACATTTTAATTAAGAAAGGTTTTCATTCAAGATGGGAAAAGTAATTGCAATCGCAAATCAAAAGGGTGGGGTCGGAAAAACCACAACGTCAATTAATTTGGCGGCTAGTTTGGCGGTTTTAGAATATAAAACATTGTTGGTCGATGCAGATCCCCAAGCAAACTCTACTTCTGGGATTGGCTTTGACCCTCGTACAATCAGCGCAAGTGTATACGAATGTTTGGTAAATGATTTGGATCCTCGTGAGGCGATTCAATCAACAGAAACACCAAATTTGGATCTTTTACCCGCTCATATTGATTTGGTTGGGGCAGAAATTGAGATGATCAATATGCACGAAAGGGAGTACAAGATGAAAAAGATCTTGGATCAGGTGAAACAGGATTATGATTTTATTATCATCGATTGTTCGCCTTCCTTAGGCTTAATTACAATCAATGCACTATCTGCTTCAGACTCAGTCATCATTCCGGTACAGTGCGAATACTTTGCCCTAGAAGGACTTGGTAAGTTGTTGAACACAATTAAAATCGTTCAAAACCGTTTAAATACAAGTTTGGAGATCGAAGGAATTTTGTTGACCATGTATGATGTTCGTTTAAGATTGTCAAATCAGGTGGTCGAGGAAGTAAAAACACATTTCACAGATTTAGTTTTTGATACGATTATTCAGCGAAATACCCGTTTGAGCGAAGCTCCAAGCTTTGGAATTTCTGTTATCATGCATGATGCGTCCTGCAAAGGGGCAATTAATTATTTGAATTTGGCACGCGAGATTTTACAGAAAAACGGGCATCTTAATGAAATGAATAAAACAGTAACCGCATAATATGGCAGCACATCAGCGTAAAACAGGACTGGGAAGAGGTTTAGGTGCGCTATTAAACGATAGTGTAGAAGTTCCTGCTAAAAGTAATCAGCAAGTGGAAGAGGCTCCTCTAGTTACATCAACTGCTGTAAAAACAACAAAAGAGAATGGCAGTATCAGCCATGTTCGTGTAGAAGAAATATCTGTCAACCCTTTTCAGCCGCGTACGGAATTTGATCCGGTTGCTTTACAGGAGTTATCGGAATCAATTATTTTACAAGGATTAATTCAGCCGATTACCGTACGTAAAATTTCGGACGGTAATTATCAGTTGATCTCCGGGGAGCGACGTCTCCGCGCTTCTCGCTTGGCCGGTATTACCGAAATCCCAGCGTATATCCGTACCGCCAACGACCAGCAGATGCTGGAAATGGCCCTGATTGAGAATATTCAGCGGGAGAACCTAAATGCGATTGAAGTAGCCTTGAGCTTTCAGCGCATGATTGAGGAATGTAATCTAAAACAGGAAGAATTGGGGGAGCGAGTCAGTAAAAACCGTTCTACTGTTACAAATTATCTCCGTTTATTAAAACTCCCACCTGTCATTCAAGCGGCAATACGTGATGGAGCATTGACCATGGGACATGCTCGTGCCTTGATTAATATTCCTGAGGTTGATAAACAGCTTTATATCTTTAAGTTGATTATTGATCAAGGTTTATCCGTTCGTAAGGCGGAGGAGTTGGTTCGTGAGTTACAAAAAGGCGGTAAGAAAAAAGCCGGGAAAGATAAAGCTCCGATGTCTTTTCAATTGCAGAAGATTGAAGATGATCTGGCTTCGAAATTTTCTTCTCGTGTCAAATTGAATCTGAAGAGTACAAAAGGAAAAGGAGCAATTGAGATTCCTTTTGAATCGGAAGATGATTTAAGTCGCATTCTTGAATTGTTAGATTGGTAATATGGCCAAGTTAATAAGCTTGATATTTGCGGTGTTTGCACTGTCGGTGGTACATGGACAGACTGTGGATACAATTCCTAAGAAACAAATAACACCCGTCAAAATAGATAGCATAAAGCAAAAATCGGTACAGGATACCGTAAAGAAGGAATCTCGGAAGGAACGTAAAAAACGGGAGAAGGAGGAGGCTAAGGCGAAAGAGAAGGTTGTATTCAAGGATTCGACACGCTTGGCTATTGAAGCAAAAAATAAACAGGCTTGGAAACGTTCTTTGGTCCTTCCAGGCTGGGGACAATATACCAACGGTGGCGTTTGGTGGATAAAAGTGCCTGCAATCTATGGTGGCTTAATAACAACCGTACTTGTTTTTGATTTTAATAACCGTTATTATAAGGAATTACTGGGGGTGTTACAGGACAAAGCTCTTGGTAAGCCTATTGATCCTTATTACATCGGAATCTCAGACCAATCTATCATCCGAGCAAAAGATAATGCGCGGCGAAATCGAGACCTCATGGTGCTACTTACGTTAGGTGTTTATGGCCTGAATGTCGCAGAGGCTTATATTGACTCGATGCTTAAATATCGCTGGAGCATTGGCGACGATAAACCCAAAAAGACTGCTTTCTTAATTGGACCTACTTTAATGGATGCGAGTCTTGCGTCGGGAACTTATTCATTTAAACCTACTGTAGGACTTAAATTAACCATGAAATTCAATTAACTTCCGTATTCCTAAGGTGGATATTTCGATTGGAAATGATTGTTGATCAGGGTTTATCTAATTTGTCTTTTAGTGAATATTGCATATACACTGCTCGTTCAGATTGATGTTTGTGGTTTTTAAACATGGGTATTTCATTGGAATTTTTTAATTTTAAAAATAAACTATACTTTTTTTTCTAAATATATGAACATCATTCTCTTGGGATATGGCAAAATGGGGCAGATTATCGAAAGATACGCACTGAAAAGAGGCCATCAAATTTTTTTAGTTGTCGATGAACATAATCGTCCTAACCTGACTGCTGATGATATCAAAGGGGCTGATGTCGCAATAGACTTTAGTGTACCTTTCGCGGCACTGGATAATATGAATCTTTGCCTTGAGGCAGGTGTACCTATTGTCGTCGGAACAACCGGTTGGTATGATCAACTGGAGGAAGTTAAGGCGAAGTGTTTGGAGGCTGATGGTTCCATTTTGTATGGATCTAACTTTTCCATCGGAGTGAATGTATTCTTCCATATCAATAGAATGTTGGCGAAGGCCTTACAGCCGTACAAACAATATGATGTCCAGGTAGAGGAGATACATCACATTCACAAACTGGATGCACCTAGTGGTACAGCAATTACGATTGCTGAGGGGATATTGGATAATAGCGATGTGAAAACCAACTGGGTGAATACGGTTATTGGTGATCAGGATGAAATTATTCCAAAACCACAGGAGCTTTTAATTGAAAGTCATCGTATCGAAGAGGTTCCGGGAACACATACGGTACTTTATAGTTCTGAGGTTGACCAAATAGAGTTTAAGCATACCGCACATAGCCGCGATGGATTTGCCTTAGGAGCTGTAGTTGCTGCTGAATGGTTGAATGGCAAAAAAGGTTTCTATCAGGTTACTGAAATTTTTGATTTTAATAAATAGTATTAATAAGTAGATTATGGGCTTAATTATATTTGCGGTTTTAACAGCAATATCGGGATATGGACTGTGGCAATTGTTTGTTAAAGCTGGCAGAAATGGCTGGGAAGCAATCGTACCTTTTTATAGCCAGTATATTCAGGCGAAATTGACAGGAAGACCTACATGGTGGGTAGTTTTATTGCTCGTACCGATTGTCAATGTCTTTGTTTTCTATAATCTTTACCTTGATTTTATCCATTGCTTTGGAAAACGCCGTTTTTGGGAGAATGCTGCTGCAGTTTTAGTACCTTTTATTGTTCTGCCAATGTGGGCAAAGGACAATAACGTACGTTTTTTGAATGGCTTATATGCTAAGAATTTAAAGGCTGCAAGCCAAGAAGGTCTTGAATTGACTGAAGAGAAGCGTGCCGAAATTGCACTCGAATCTTATAAAGAATATAAAATTAAATATCCGTACAAGAAATCGATGGTACGCGAATGGGCAGATGCCATTGTATTTGCAACCGTAGCGGCATCGCTTATTCGTGGCTTCCTGATTGAAGCTTATATGATTCCAACAGGATCTATGGAGCGTACCTTGTTGATCGGGGATTTCTTATTTGTGAGCAAGTTAAATTATGGCCCCCGTGTTCCTAATACGCCGATTGCCTTTCCTTTTGCGCATCATACGATGCCCATCACTGGCGGAAAAGCATATTCTGAATTGATTGAGCTTCCTTATAAACGTTTGCCAGGATTTCAAAAAATTGAACGTAATGATGTCGTTGTTTTCAATTTTCCTGCGGGTGACACTGTCGCGCTTGAAAACCAAAATTCAAGTTATTATGATCTTGTTCGAGTTTATGGTTGGCAGACTATCAATTCTCAGTTTACAATTCAGGCAAGACCTATCGATAAGAGGGAGAACTATATTAAACGCTGTGTTGGATTGCCTGGCGATAAGATTTTCATGAAAGATGCTAAACTCTTTGTGAACGATCAACCAGGATTTGATCCTCCAGAAAGCCAATTGGACTATCTTGTATTAACGGATGGTACCCCATTAAATATGGATAGATTACGGGAGTTGAGAATAGAAGCGGTCGGTGGCGATCAGCAGCCTGGCGTTTATCAGTTGTTCATGACAAAAGATGAACTAGCCATTGTAAAATCTTGGTCGAATGTCAAAGAAATCAGAAGGAATCCTGTTGGAGAAGGAGCTTATCCGTATGATCCACAATACAAATGGAATTTTGACAATTTTGGACCGATTTTAATCCCGAAGAAAGGATGGACAGTGGCATTAAATGCACAGACTCTGCCCATTTATGAAAGAGCTATCCGTGTTTACGAGAATAACAAGTTAGAAAAACGTTCGGATGGGATCTATATCAATGATGTGAAAGCAGACCATTATACGTTTAAAATGGATTACTTTTGGATGATGGGTGATAATCGCCATAATTCCCTGGATTCAAGGGGCTGGGGATTTGTTCCCGAAGATCATGTTGTCGGAAAGGCTTTATTTACTTGGATGAGCTGGGATGACATTGGTACAGGACTTTCGAAAATTCGCTGGAACCGTATCTTTAAAGGAATTCATTAATAATTGCAAGTTCAGCAATAGTTTTGCTATTTTGAGGGTAATAAAAAGGGCTTTCGTTTAAGAAAGCCCTTTTCTATTTATGCATTTTTGTGCAATTCGGTAGATCACAAGAAGCTCATTTATAAAGTTAGCGCTCTTCGCCGAACATGCTATTACTTCAAACAAGCCAGATAACGTTTGATTGTTTCTTCTAATCCTAGGTATAGTGCATCAGAGATGAGGGCATGGCCAATACTTACTTCCAGGAGTTCAGGGATATGTTGGTTGAAATATTGCAAATTGTTGAGATCTAAGTCATGGCCCGCATTTAGACCTAAACCGACTTCACGTGCTTTTAATGCAGCTTTGAAATACGGTTTTATAGCGAGTTCCTTGTCAAAGCCATATTCCGTGGCAAAACCTTCTGTGTAAAGTTCAATGCGATCTGTTCCTGTTTCTGCCGCAGCCTCTACCATT
The DNA here is from genome assembly GCF_002472745.1 of Sphingobacterium sp. UBA7253. Taxonomy (NCBI): domain Bacteria; kingdom Pseudomonadati; phylum Bacteroidota; class Sphingobacteriia; order Sphingobacteriales; family Sphingobacteriaceae; genus Sphingobacterium; species Sphingobacterium sp. UBA7253. Next base: position 8,679 of record NZ_DKSP01000077.1, read on the forward strand.
TCTTCAACCGGATCAACAAAAATAGAAACACGTATACCTGCATCTTTGAACAATTTGCACATATCTTGTAGGTAGGCTTTGTTCTTAATGGTATCCCAGCCATGATTCGAGGTCAATTGTCCTTCGGTATCTGGCACTAAGGTTACTTGTGCTGGTTTATTGGCCAATACAAGGTCAATAAATTTCTGTTCCTGGCAATTTCCTTCAATATTGAGTTCGGTCTGGATTGCTGCTTTTAAGTCAAAGACATCCTGATAGCGAATATGTCTTTCATCAGGTCTCGGGTGGACAGTGATACCCTGTGCTCCAAAACGTTCACAGGCTAATGCTGCAGATACCAGATTAGGATTATTGCCACCTCTGGAATTTCTGAGCGTTGCGATTTTATTGATATTTACTGAAAGTCTAGTCATTTTCCTGTATGTTATGTTGTAAAAATACAAATAATATCTATTTTTTTTTAACTTGCATATATGGATGGAATCGACTATAGCCTGTTTAGCGGCTTTCGCCTATTGGACGTTATTGATATCATATTGGTAGCGATTATTATCTACTATATCTATAGTTTGATTAGAGGGACCATTGCTGTTAATATCCTGATTGGTGTAGCACTGTTTTATGGTGTTTATATAGTCGTTAAGCAGATGCATATGCGCTTGCTGACCGAGATATTCGGCGGTTTTATATCTGTAGGGTCCATCGCATTGATTGTCGTGTTCCAACAGGAAATCAGGCGATTCTTACTGCACGTTGGGAAGAACATATCCATGAAACGGAAAAAAGTTTTTTGGTCATTTATCGGGAATAAGAAAGCTATACAAAAGGATTTGACGGAAGACTTAAAACCGGTTATTGAAGCCTGTAGAAGCATGTCGCGTACACGGACAGGTGCTTTATTGGTTTTTTCAAAATATTTTGATGAGGAGTATTATCAGAGTAGTGGTGAGTATATCGATGCCCATATTTCGAAGCGCCTGATTGAAAGTATCTTTCATAAAAATAGTCCTTTGCATGATGGAGCAGTCGTTATTGTTGATTTTAAGATTATGACAGCATCTTGTGTGCTACCATTGTCGGATAGTGAGGATTTGCCGCTGCAATTCGGACTACGCCATCGCGCTGCTATTGGGGTGACGGAAATCTCGGATGCGATTGCTGTTATTGTCTCTGAAGAGACCGGTGAGATCTCTTTTGCGAAAGACGGAAATGTCAATATGAACGTTTCACCAGAAGAACTTGAGCAATTGCTAAAAGACGAGCTATAAAACTAAAAGCCGATTTATAAAAAAGGCTTTAAATGCAATGCCCCCAAAAAGTGAGATACTTTCTGGGGGCATTTTTTAGCTATAAATACCTATTTCTTTGCAGCGTTGATAACTTGTGTGTTCAATTTGATGTATTCACTATTTTTATCTGCTGTGGCAACTTCAAGACCTTTCGTTGCAGTTTCTATTGCACCTTTTTTATCTCCAGCTTTTAATTGAGCTTTTGCTTTCCAATAAAGGACGTGGGCAGCTTTAGGTTGAGCTTTGGCGGCTTCGTCATACCAGTTTAGCGCTTTATTTAGATCTAAGTTATTACTGAAGTAATATTGGGCTGCGGCAAAATAAGGTTTTTTCTCGCCCTTCATAGCTTCGTCGATGGAAGCTAATATTTTAGCCTGTTGATTGACTTTGAGATCAACCTTTACTGACGTTTTTTCCCAAGCCAAACTCAATACAGCACCTGTAGGCGTAACATTGTCGAAAGAAATGCTGAAAGTTTCTACTGGATTTGCTAGCGTATGAGGTTTCACATTGAAGCGCAAAGCATCTTCACTTTGTTTATAGGTATAGGCGCCCCATTGTTTTGTGTTTTTACTGATGATGATCGTCCATTCCGATTTGTTGGGGATTGTGAAAAGAGCATAGGTTCCGGCGGAAAGCTTGTGTCCATTCAGCTCAACATCCCCTTCAAAAGTTAATGTGGTATTTGTATTTGCACCTGTGCGCCATACTTCGTTGTAAGGAACAAGATCACCAAAAATCTTACGACCGTTCACGCTAGGTCTGCTGTAATTAAGGGTTACGTTTTCAATACCTAAACCTTGTGTAACTGTCTGTGAGCTACTTGCTGCAGGTAGCTTTAGCTGAGCAAAAGATTCGTTGACCGTAAACATCATTGTTGCGGCAATGGCAATTGCAAAAAGATTCTTTTTCATCTGTATCATTGTTTGTTTGTTGTATGCTTAATCCTGTGGTTCAATATGCTCTTGATATGCATTTGATCATAACTTCTATTTCTCCTGTTGAAAAACAGAAAATCTGATTATAGCATGGCTGTAATATTTAATGGCTCTTACAGCATCTATCTCCTAAAAATAGGAAGAATTTTAAGAAAAAAGGGCATCTATTTTTTAGATGCCCTTTTTTCCTAAAATATAAGATGGATTTACATTAATTCGTTTTGCCAACTTTATGGCCTACTATAGAGAAAAACATAATGTATAGATAGCCCGGAATCATTGCATATAGGAATGCATGTTGAAAATCAATATGTAAATGATCTTTTAACAATCCGTAGATCAAAGGCCATATAGCACCACCTGCAATACCCATAATCATGATGGCTGACCCTGTTTTCGTGAACTTTCCGAGGCCTTTAATTCCTAGCGGGAAGATCGCTGGCCACATGAGGGAGTTAGCGATTCCTAACAAGGCAACGAATATAAATGAAGTTGTACCAGTCGTAAAAACAGAAATAATGGTGAATGTGATGCCAATGATTGTGCAAATGCGTAAGGCCATTTGTTGTGATACAAATCTTGGAATAGAAATAATACCAATAATATAACCGATCAACATACAAGCGAGTGTAAATGCTGTTGCATAGGTTGTAAAGAAAGGATCAACTTTCAGTTCGCGTGCATAGACGCCAATGATATCTCCCGCCATAACTTCGACGGCCACACAGAAGAAGATTGCCAAAGCTCCCAAGAACAAATGTGGATATTGAAATATCGATGTTTTCTTTGCTGCCACAGTTCCGCTTTCTGCGCTGGTTTCTTCTTCTGCATCCACATCGACCTCAGGCAGGTGTGTGAACTTTAAGAATATTGCGAAGGCAACGAATATAATTGCTAGCGAGATGTATGGAGTATGTACGCGTTGAAGAAGATCATCTAAGATCGCATTCTTTTGGACAAGATCCGTTGTTGCTTCCAATTTTGCTGTTACCTTTTGAGCATCTTTTAAAAAGAGTGTTCCGAAAAGGATAGGTACAATGATACCAGCCGATTTATTGAAAAATCCAGCTATTGAAATACGTTGTGCAGCGCTATCAATGGGACCAATAATACTTAAGTAAGGGTTAACGGCTGTTTGTAATAATGCCATTCCTGAACCTTGGATGAAAATTCCTGTTAAAAATAGGCCGTAGCTTCTATTATCTGCCGCAGGAATAAAGATCAAAGATCCTAAACCTAATATAATAAGACTGACAACTAAACCATTTTGGAAACCAATTTTTTTAATGATGACTGAGCTTGGAAGTGCTAGGAAAAAATAAGCAATATAGGAAGCAAAGGTTACGAAGAAAGCTTGCAAATCTGTTTCGAGGTTACAAGCAATTTTTAAGAATGGAATTAAGGTTCCGTTTGCCCAGGTAATAAAACCGAGGATAAAAAATAAACCACAGCAGATGGCCATAGGGCGGAAAGCTGTTTTACCAACGTTAGGATTAGTGGTCATGTTTTGTTTTATTATATTTAGTTAAGTTATCGTTCGAGGATTGGTAAATCAGCAGGAATAAGGAATGAACAAACGATTGCGCTTCATAATTACTGATTTTTAAAGTATCCATCCTACAAGACTACTTAAATTTCTTGAATATTGGAAATAAATAAAGGCATATTTTTGGGGGATTTTGATAATTAATTGACAAAAAAAAGAAGGATAAATTGTGAAATTTATCCTTCTTTGCTTATAAATATTGTCGAATTGTAATTGGAACGTGGTGATAAATCGAGTTAGCAAGAGCCGTATAGTTATCGTTATTTTGGAACGATAGCTACTGTAAGTCTTGAGATACAATTTAATTTGTTGAAGCGATCGTACATTTTTATTTCCCAAATATGTGTGGATCGACCAATGTGTATTGGGCTACATTTTGCTGTTATTACGCCGCTACTTACCGGGCGTATATGATTGGCATTTACTTCAAGTCCAACTCCGCGGTATTTTTCTGGATCAAGCACGAGGTTAGATGCGATACTTCCCAAAGACTCCGCCAGAACGACAGAAGCGCCGCCATGTAAAATACCATGTGGTTGCTTGACTTTATCTGTTACCGGCATGGTCGCCGTGATGGAGTTGTCATCAATTTCTGTCGCTTGAATCTCGAGCAGACCCGATAGGTATTTGTTGAAAAATACGTTTATTTCCTCAATGCTGTAATGCTGAAACCAAATTTTTGACATCGTCTGAGTTTAAATAACGTTCTTGAATAATGATGCGATGATGATTAAGGTGACCAGCAATGACATACAAGAGTGCTTTTACACTTGTTAGCCGTTCAGATGCCATCCCTTTACGTTCCAATTCAACCTCATTAAAACTGTTGAAAAGCATCATGTTCGCTTTGCGAAGAAAAGTAAATTCCTTACTCAGACTTTCTAAAGTGCGATCGTTGTAACGGGAATACTGAATGAAGTAGTCTTGGTCGTATCCAGCGAGCTCTTTAAGGTCATTACGTGAAAAACGCAATGCCCGATAAGCCATGATACGCTCATTATCGATGACGTGGCCAACAACTTCCTTGATTGTCCACTTATCTTCGGCGTATTTAAAATTACCTCTTTCCTCTGGTATCGTGTCCAGAAATGCTGGAAAGGAGAGCGTTTGTTCTTCTAGTGCATCGAACACATTATCGACGACAGTCTCAATATAAGGCGCGTAGACCGCTGGATATTCGTCAGATTTGAGTGGCTTCATATTTTAAGTTGCTTTTTAAGATTATTCGAAATGTTGTTCCTTTACCTACTTCAGATTCTTTTACAAAAATTTGCCCCTGGTGGTACCGCACCATTCTTTTTGTCAGACTAAGGCCAAGCCCCCAACCTCTTTTCCGTGTTGTGAACCCCGGCTGGAAAACAGATTCAAAATTAGATCTCGGAATTCCTTTGCCCGTATCACTAATGTCTATAAAAATTTCTTCTTTCGCAATATTTTCTGAAATATTAACAGTTATCTTTCCTTCTGTGCCAATGGCATTTACTCCGTTTTTCAATAAATTTTCGATAATCCAATCAAAGAGTGGAATATTAAGCTGTGCTTCAAGATGTGTGTCTCCTTTTAATTCGAAAGCAATTTTATTACTGGTTCGTATGCGAAAATAATCCATGTAATTTTTGATGACATCATACAGGTTATGGTTAGTCAGTACGGGAGTAGATCCTATTTTTGAAAAGCGGTCGGCGACGATTTCAAGTCGCTTAATGTCATTTTCCATTTCATTTAGGGTGTCATCTTCTTCGGCATCAAATTTTATGCGAATCAATTCTAACCAACCCATCAACGATGAAATAGGGGTACCCAATTGATGTGCGGCTTCTTTTGTTAGCCCTACCCAAACGAGATTTTGTTCAGATTTCCGGATAGAATTGAAAACGGTATAAGCAATAATGAGAAAGAGGGCAATCAGCGATAGTTGTACATAAGGAAACACCCTTAACTGTTGCAAAAACCATGAATCTTTATAATACACATGCCATTTTTGTCCATTTTCCAATTCCAACGTAATAGGCGGATGGCTTTTCTTCATAAACGCAAGCTGTTTTTGAAAATAAACGGGATCATAATCGAGATGTTTTGTAACACTGTCGTTGTGTCCGGGTTTAATATTTGTCTTTGTGGAATCGAGGTTACGCCAGAAAATGATGTCTTCCTTGTCGTCAGTAATAATTGCGGGTAAATTTAGACTGTCTCTTACGGCGTAAATAAATGTAATGAATTCATCATCAACGTCGGGCATGGTCATTATATTTTTGGTACTCATAGCCCATACCTCAGCCTTCGAACGTTCGGCATGTGCAAGATTTCGAACGAGGTAATTGGTATAAACCAGGGAGGCGACAGCAATGACTGCTGCAAAGATAAGCAAGATAAATTTCCAGCGTTGCTGGCTAATCTGATAGGGTTTCATGATTCCGTATTCGTGTCCTTCATTTGCAAATTACTGAATAAATGTCTGTTTTCTGCACTTTTATTTCATTGATGAGGTTATCGTGCCGCCCAAATCAAAAATTTTGTGGTAATTTTGCGCCATGAGTTCAGAAAGAAAAGTAAGAGTGCGTTTTGCACCAAGCCCGACAGGTGGTCTTCACCTTGGTGGGGTACGTACAGCTTTGTTTAATTTTCTCTATGCGCGTCAGCATCAGGGAGATTTTATTTTACGTGTCGAGGATACGGACCAAACTCGTTTTGTCGCAGGTGCTGAGGAATATATCAACGAATGCTTAGCATGGTGTGGTTTGACTCCAGATGAAAGCCCATTAAAAGGAGGCGAGTACGGACCTTACCGTCAAAGTGAGCGAAAACCATCTTACCGGAAATACGCTGAACAGCTGATTGAGAATGGTTATGCTTACTATGCTTTTGACACAGCAGAGGAGCTGGATGAGCAGCGTAAGTTACAGCCTAATTTTCGATATAGTCACGAGAACAGACTTCAATTACGTAATTCATTGAGTTTGTCTGCCGCTGAAACTCAACAATTATTGGATGCGGGCACACCGCACACCATCCGTATAAAGATTCCAACTGATGAAACGGTATCGTTCACTGATATGATCCGTGGAAAGGTTGCTTTTGATACAAATCTTGTCGATGATAAGGTATTGCTTAAGGCAGATGGCATGCCGACTTATCACCTCGCTGTTGTTGTAGATGATAAGGCCATGGAAATATCGCATGTATTCCGTGGTGAAGAGTGGTTGCCTTCGGCACCTATCCACATCTTATTGTGGGAATACCTTGGTTGGGGGGATAGTATGCCAGGCTGGGCGCACCTTCCATTGATCCTTAAACCAGATGGAAACGGTAAACTAAGCAAGCGTGACGGTGATCGTTTGGGTTTCCCTGTTTATGCTATGAACTGGACCGATGCTAAATCTGGCGATACAACAAAAGGATTCCGTGAGATGGGCTTCTTACCCGAGGCTTTTGTCAATATGCTCGGCGTGTTAGGTTGGAATGATGGCACCGAACAGGAGCTTTTCTCCTTAGATGAATTGATTCAGAAATTTGGTGTTGACCGTATCAGTAAAGCCGGTGCGAAATTTGATTTTGAAAAAGCAAAATGGTTCAACCATGAATGGATTAAACGCACGTCGACAGAATCCTTGTTGCCAAAGATCAAAACAGTATTGGAAGATCATCAAGTAGATGCCGATGAAGCTTACGTGAGCAGGGTATTGGATGCTGTGAAAGAGCGTTTAACTTTTGTTGAGGACTTTTGGAGTCAGGCGTCTTTCTTCTTTTTGCAACCTGCGGAATATGATTTGAATGCTGTGAAGCCTAAGTGGACTGCTGAAAAAACAGCATTTTTTGAGGGTATAAACCAGTCATTCGAAGGATTTGATACGTGGAAAGCTGCTGAATTGGAGCCTTTCTTCAAAGATGCGATTCAGGCATCGGGAATGAAAATGGGTGAGCTGATGATGCCATTCCGGATTATGTTGGTAGGCGGTAAATTTGGACCAGATGTCTTTCAGATTGTTGAATTGCTCGGTAAAAACGAGGTCATAGCACGTGTGAAAAAAGCTCTTAAAGAATTTGATGCTTAAATAGATTAAGTACGAGATACCAAAAAGGGGGTGTCTGCATTGATTTGCAAACAGCCCCTTTTTTTGAAAGAACCAGTTTAATTGATGCGTATTGTTTTTATGAAGGCATCAATGAGCTCGTGATACTTGGTTTATTAGGCCGAAAGAATCTTCGGTTCGCTTTCATTGCTGTTACTGCTTGCGAAAGCATGAAAGTTGTATATAGGAGATTTAGCTGCCTCATTTACAAGTATGGGATTCTTAGGCGCATGAAAAGTGTTTTGGCTGGGCCGAATAAAAATATTAGCCCTGTGACCAGCATTCCCAGGATTCCCAGATAAGTAAATATCTCCATGTTACTGATTAGTGATGCTTGCTGACTTAGGGTTCCCGAAATACTTTTGCTTGCAATACGACCTGCTATTTGATCTCCATATATTCCGGTATATTTGTCCATTAATGTATTCCAATAGTTTATTGTCAGTGGGTTGCTTGTATTCAGTGTCTGTTCGAGTTGAATATAATGCTTTTGATTTAGTGTATAGCTGGCATTTTGAATAAGTGCAAATCCGACATTCGTACTCCAAAACCGAACGGTTGTGCCCATGAGGCCTGCATTGCCAGCATGATGGGATTCTACACCTGTCAAAATATAAATAACCAGTGGTGTAAAAAGCCATCCTTGTCCGATTCCTTGAATAAACAAAGGAAGCCCGATTGCCCAGATTGTGGTATCAGGGTAAAATATAGGTACAAATAAAAAACATGAAGTCGCCAATATCAAAAAGCCAAAACCAAAGATATATTTAGGAGATACATCGCGGAGGAGTAAGAATCCTGAACTGCCAACACCCAGTATTGTACCAAGGACATTGATGTACTGTACATCAACAATATAATGCCAGGGCCACTTCCATACGGTAGCCATCACTGTGTATACATTATTGAGACAGCTGCGAATAATATAAAAGAGAAAAAATAGGATAACACCAAAGATCACATTTTTGTATCTGAGGATCTCAAAATGAAACAGCGGTCTTTTGACAATCCGCTGTTTAATGATGAAAAGTGCTCCGAAAATAAGGAAAAGTGCGAAGTTGATGGTGATCTTGGAGCATTCAAACCAATAGTATTTGCGACCATAAATTAAAACGTAGGCCCCGCAGCTCAATGATATCAATAAAAATAGACAGCTGGCCAGATCCAGTTGATAGAGTGGAAACTTTTTACCCAAGCGATTATTGTTGAGTAACAGCAAGGCTATTGCAATCACTATCAAATGCCAATAGAGTACGACATGGATCATATCTTGCCATCCATAGTCCATTATGCTTTCTTTGAGTAAGGATGTCGTTAAAGTTGATCCTGTAAGCATAAAGGTATATAGGAAAAAATAGGCGATCGTTCGGCTTTTGGTATGCTTAATCTGCATCATAAGCAGTGGAAGAAAGCATGCACCTTCCAACACACAGAAAATACCTTCGATCACGCGGAGAATACCAATAAGGAAAGGGTCTCTTGTAAGTGAAATACCGAGTAGAATAAGGATGGAGAGGCTACAGGTCAAGAGTATGTATGTCCTTACCCTAAAAAACGAAAACAGCCGTTGAAATATGAGTAAGGTAACGACAATGGCACCATACATCAAGGATAGAAAATACTGAATATCCTCAGCTTCAATATCCAGTGCCGAAGCGGTAAATGCCGTATTGGAATGGAAGAGCGACATTAGCATGAGATGTGGGAACATCGCTACGATCATTAGCGGGAGTTTTATCCATTCGGGTACCCAGCTGTAGTATAAAGATTTGTTCGTACTCATGGGCGATTAGGATTGATGGGCGGCATGGACAACGACATTCATACCTGCACGTAATTTCTTGAGATCCTGATTTGGATCAAATACAATTTTAATGGGAATCCGTTGCTCAATCTTTACGAAATTTCCGGTTGCATTGTCTTGTGGTATCAGGGCAAATTTGGAACCTGATGCCGGAGAAAATGAGTGGATTATTCCTTTAAAACTGAGTTTGGGAAAAGCGTCGACCTGTATAGTAACGATAGTGCCTTCTGCAAGATTTTCGAGTTGAGTTTCCCTAAAGTTAGCGTTGATCCATTTCTCTTCACTAATGACATTGGCAAGTGTCTGACCTTCCTTTACATATTGTCCTGCTTGGATGGTTCGTTTTCCAACAAAGCCATCATAAGGTGCTGTAACTACGGTATACGAAAGAAAAAGCTGTGCATTTGTTTTTGCGGCCTTTTTAATATTGATATTGGCTCTTGCCGGTAGTTCGCTTGTTTTTTCTTTGTTGGTGTTTAGTTGAGCTGAATTATATTCTTCGATTATAGTGTGCAGTTGTGCCAATGCTATATCATATGCTGCTTTGGCATTATCGTACTGTTGTTGGGTCGCAGCCTCTGCTTCAAATAAATTCTTGAATCGCTTGTAATCCTGTTCGGTCTGCCATACACTTACTTTTGCCGCTTCTAATCTTGCCTTTTGAACAGAAATGCTATTGGCTGTTGCATTGGCTGTTTTGCTGATTACCTCAGCATTGCTCTGGCTACTTTGGAGCTCGGCATTCGCCATATCAACCTTTGTTTGATACTCACTGGCATCTATAATTAATAAGGTATCGCCCCGATGTACATATTGGTTTTCCTCAAATCGTACCTCCTTGATAAAACCAGAAACCCTACTGGCAATAGGTGTCAAGTATTGATCAATTTGTGCGTCATTTGTTGTTACATATTGATTGGTAAAAATAAGGTGTCTGACTAAGACGCCGATACCGGTCAATAATAATAGGCTGGCAAATATGACGAGCATTTTATTAAATCCTTTTGTTTTGTCTTTTTTATCTTCTTTATTCATTGTTATTTTGATTGCGTAATTTTAATAGTCTGCTTTATGTGTTTATAGTGTGTCAACACAGGCGAACTGTGTACTTTTAGCATCATCTAAATTTACAGTTGAGCCTTTTTATTTGATCCGATGTTGTAGGAGACTTTTAAAAATTTAATTAAAGTCCGTTGTGCCAGTATTCAGTTCCGCTTATGATGTACTCGGAGTAGCAATTTTTCTGTTTTTGTATGTTACTTAATCAGGGTTACCCGGAATACGAGCAAACTTCCTCTGAGAGCATGAGCATATGGCTGTACAAAGATACTGTGGAATAGAAACGTTTTGTTTTGTATAGTCGGACGGATATATGTTCATTTGCGCCATGTTGTAGGAAAAGTGTAATTTTAAGTTATGGAAGAGGAAAAACTTGTAGCTATTGATGCTGACCAATATGATTTTTATGTAGACCATATGTATGTCGATCGTATCGATTCTCGTGAGTACAAACATAAAAAGGCGCGGCTGCTCTATGCTGACGGTGGTATTATTCATGTGTTTACAACAACAAAGCACTGGTATTTGCCAGCAAGGTTTTATATGTGGATTCCGGCAAATACAACTTATCATCTGGAAAGTACAAGCTCTCGTATTCCGCTATATAGTTTTTATTTCAAGGAGAAGCAGCATATGCCGTCCGTACTTTCAACGCCAAATATATTTCTAAGCAATGATCTGGTGCGTGAAATGTTTTTATTTGCTCAGGATTGGAGCGGAGGGATCAGCAAAACGGCTGATTATTCAAAGTACTGTCTCTTGCGTGCGATGATGGCGATTATTCCGGATACGAGTTCACCAATAGATGCTTTTCCGATGCAGCATCCTTATCCTAAAAGTGAAAAACTCAGGAGCGTAGCGAGATATCTAAATAGCAATATTGATCAAGCATTTACCATTGAACAGGTTGCTGTGCGCTTTGGTATGAGCAGCCGCTCGTTGTCACGGTTGTTTAAAGAAGATATGGGGATTAGTTATATCCGTTTTTTAAGAGCCATACGAATTGCGAAAGCCCTGGAACTGATGTCTGAGAATAGCTATTCCATTCTAGAAATAGCCATGCGTGTAGGGTACAATGAGCTGTCTTCTTTTAGCAATATTTTTACGCGTGTAACGGGTATCCGTCCATCGATATATATGGCGAAGATTAATGAATATAAACAGTAATGTTTTTATTTAGGCCAAAAGTTCCTGCAAATCTTCCTGTGATAGTGACTTGATGAAGCTTTCTTCTGTCGTGATCAGGCTTTGTGCAATCGACTTCTTTTTATTCTGTAAAGCTAATATCTTTTCTTCGACGGTATCTTTACTGATAAATTTATAGATAAACACGTTGCGCGTTTGACCGATGCGGTGTGAACGGTCTACAGCCTGTTGTTCCACAGCTGGATTCCACCACGGATCCAGAATAAAAACATAGTCAGCTTCAATCAGATTGAGTCCCACCCCACCTGCTTTTATCGATATAAGGAATAACTTGGTATCGTTGTTTTTACGAAATTGGCTGACGGCTTCATCCCGATTCTTTGTGCCGCCATCCAGGTAGGCATAATTTGTTCCTTTATGATCGAAATACTGACGGAAAATATTGAGCTGTTTTACGAATTGGGAGAAAATCAGCACTTTGTTGCCTCTTCGCATGACCATCTCAAGCGTTTCAATGACAGCTTCAAACTTGCCGGAATCACCCGAGAATTTCTCATCCACCATTCTGGGATGATTGGCTAATTGTCGGAGCTTTGTCAGGCCTTGCAACAACGCAATTTGCGTAGATTTAGGCTTGCTGTCCAATTGTCCGTCAAGAATTGCATTGCGATATTCAGATTTGACTTTTTCGTACAACTCGGATTGTTTTTCAGTCATTTCACAATAAAGGATCTGTTCAGTTTTTGGCGGTAATTCTGTTGCCACCTGATCTTTTGTACGTCTTAATATAAATGGTTTGACAATCGCTTGAAGACGCTGTGCTTTTTCTTCATCTTTTTTCTTTTCTATGGGCTGTACAAATTCCTTTTGAAAATAAGTATAGCTGCCTAGTAGTCCTGGATTGGTGAAGTGCATCTGTGCCCAAAGATCCGAAACGGAATTTTCTACAGGAGTTCCACTCAAAGCCAATTTGTTTTTGCTTTTTAGGCTTTTGATGGCTTTAAACGATTTGGAAGTTGGGTTTTTGATATTCTGGCTCTCATCGAGGATAATGTAATTAAAATAAAAGCTACTCAAGGTTTCTTCGTCAATACGGGCAATTCCGTAGGTGGTAATTACCAAATCATATTTGTCGAAAAGAGTAGCATCTTTGATGCGATTGTTTCCGGTATGAAGGTGGATATTAAGCTGTGGGGCAAATTGCTGCGCTTCTTTCTGCCAGTTGTATACCAATGATGTTGGCAACACCAAAAGTGAGGTACGGATATCCTGTTCGTCTTGGAGTTGTTCTTTCTGCTGTTGCAATAGGGCTAAAGTCTGTATGGTTTTACCCAAACCCATATCATCTGCAAGACAGCCGCCAAATTTATACTGCTTCAAAAAATTAAACCAATTGTATCCTGCTTTTTGGTATGGGCGAAGATTTCCCTTGAAATGTTTTGGTTCGGGAATATCAGCAATCTCTTCAAAGTTGGCTAAATTCTGTAGTTTTCGTGTAAATACCAGCTGTGTATGCTCACTAATTTCAAAGAGTAGACCAATATGTACCTTATTTAGTTTGAGCTCATGCCGATCTGCAGAAAACTGGAAGAGATGATTGTATTTTGCAAACCATTCATCCGGAATCATGGCAATTTCTCCATTCGGTAAGGTAAATTCCTTAATGTTATTAAGAATATGATTGCGCAGCTGGATAAATGGGATCTCATAGGGACCAAATTTTGCGATAGCGCTGATATCAAACCAATCATTGTCTTCATCAATGGAGATATCTAAGGAGGTGTGCCCTATGAAGAAGCGTTTTTCTTCACTATTTTGTATAATGTGGAATCCTAGAGTCTCAAGTTGTTCTTGATGGTTGTTCATCCAGTCAAATACTGAAAGCCGTTTTCCATTATGGGTAGTTGGCGTTAATAAACCGAGTTGGAGGTCGACATCCTGTAGCCCCAATTTTTTTAAGCTTTCATGTTGTTGTTCTTCCCATTGCAAAGATCGTTTTACACGGTGGAATATATATTGATCATCTTTCTCATTATATTCCATACGAACAGTAACTTTATTCTCGGCTCCTGCGGTAAAGGTGTGCGGCCCGTACTTGAATTGCAGTTGTAATTGCGATGCCCCGTCTTCAATATAAATCAAATGGAGGAGTGGAATTGCTTGGTGTTGGTGGGTTTGAATTTCAAATCCTTCGGCATAGACATGATAGCGTTCAATCAGCCCACATACAAAGGTTTCGAAATATTTTTTTTCGGTACTTCTACCGACAGAAATGTAACGTTTATTTAGGAAAGGGCTGAGTTTCTTGCCCTCAAGTGCCTGATCGAAATAATATAGGGTATTGTTTAGAAGTAACCATGCTTGTACATTGGTCAAGACAATGGCATTTTTGAACATAAACTCCAGACGCTGATTTTCGTATTTGATTGTCGGGAAATAACGTGTTTCTTCTTCGTTTCGTCGAAAATGAAATAGAATCGATGCCGCGGAGGTTGCCAATTTAATTTCTTGATCTGCTGGATAACCATCTTTGCTCATCATGAAAAGCGGTTTGTCTCCAACAGCTTCAAAAAATTGGATCATTTTTTCATCAATTTTAGGACGAAGAAGCTCATGTAGCTTTTTATCGAAAACTTTGGAAAAGAAATCGACAGGTCTAATTGCTTTTTTGTAGTATTTTTTAATGAGGTGAGTTTGTTCGATTTCATCGAGCAATCGAATTAGTTTGTAATCTAATTCATCCAATTCAGCGGCGTAAGCATCTACAGTATTGCTAAATATACGTTGATAGCGTAGTGAGTAAGTCCCATTGGGATTGAGTTTGACCATGTGTGGCTCAATAAGATAGCCAAGATAGGGGTGCTCACATATAGAATAAACGATTTTATATACTGGAAATGACTTTGACTGTTGCATTAAAAATAGCGGACCTTATAAATAAAGGTTTCTAATATACAATAAAATATACCATTAATCGCAATTTGCGCGTTGAAATTTTAAAAATCGATTCTAAGGGATAGCTAGTTAAGATCTCGTACTAACCTTCATTATGAGGTTGTGCACAGGTGTCGTTAAATATCAAGGGGCGTAGGCCCTATTTCACGGCTTGATTTGCTTGGACTGAAAATTTGGGTTGCAATTAGCCTTGATCGCTATAGGAGTAAAAATCTAATAGTTCCCTTCAAAGACAAACTGTGCCGGCCCTTTTAAGAACACCTCTGAGAAATGGGAGCCTTTCTTATGGAAGGAGATATACAGCTGTCCTCCTAATACTCGGATAGGAATATTGATATCACCTTCTAAATTTTGCTGCAAGGCGACAGCCATGGCCGCGGCAGTTGCTCCAGTGCCGCAGGCATAGGTTTCATCTTCAACACCGCGCTCAAATGTACGGAGGAAATAACCATCTCCTTCAGCTTCAATGAAATTTACATTGATGCCTTCTTTTCCATAAGTAGCGTTATTGCGAATGGCGTAGCCATCTTGAAAGACATTCTTATCTTGCAGATTTTTTACAAACTCAACATAATGTGGAGAACCTGTTTGTAACAGATAGGCTTCTCCATCACGGGTAAAATCGGTTACATCGATCATCTGGAGATTGACAAGGTCTGCTGATAAAGAGGCATGGTGTATGCCATCTACTGCCAAAAAGACAGTTCTGTCAGTAATAATGCCTAAGTCGCGTGCAAAAGCGACGATACAACGCCCCCCATTACCACACATGCTGCCTTCTCTACCGTCGGCATTATAATAAATCATCTCAAAATCGTAATTTTCTGTGGTTTGTAAGAGCATTAGACCATCGGCACCAATGCCAAACCGGCGGTTACAGAGCTTTTCTACCAATGCTTCATCTGCGCGGTCAAATGCTTTGTTGCGATTGTCTACTAAAATGAAGTCATTGCCTGCTCCCTGATATTTTGAAAATCTTACTTTTGATGCCATTACGTTGATTTGTAGTAACAAAAGTACGTTTTTTTGTTACAAAAAAACGGAGAAAAGTTAAGATTTGTTAAAATGATTACATTTGTCTAGTAATTAACATTTTTTAACGTGCCGGATTTTCCGAAGGCTTCGAAATGGTATTACATTTGAACATATCCGAATAAAATCGGTAATTTTAAGAGCAAAAATTATCAGCTTATATTAAGACATTTTAAAATAAAAATAAGTTTATGAATAAGGTCGGTTTAACGCTATTAACGGCTGTTTTCGGTGGAGCGGTAGCATTAGGTGGTTACAAGCTTATTGAGAATAAGAAGTTTGATGGTAAGTCTTTCGAAGACAAACAAAAAGTTTATTTTGCGAACAACCCAGTAGGAGCCATGTCTTCGACAGGTAATCCTGATTTTACCCAGGCTGCTGCTGCCGTTTCTCCGGGCGTAGTACATATCAAAACAACGTACACGCGTAAGGGATCTCAGGAATCACAGGGTTCTCCATTCGATATGTTTGAGGAGTTTTTTGGCATGCCACAGGGTGGCGGACGTCGTCAGATGCAGTCCCAGCCTATACAAGCATCCGGATCAGGTGTAATTATTTCAGATGATGGTTATATTGTAACCAACAATCACGTGGTGGAAGATGCAGATAAAATTGAAGTGGTACTAACAGACAAGCGTACGTTTGAAGCTAAATTAATTGGCCGGGATCCAAATACAGATATTGCTCTGTTAAAGGTTGCTGGAAAAGGCCTTCCTGTTGTTAAATTAGGTAATTCAGATAATGTTAATGTTGGTGAATGGGTATTGGCTTTTGGTTATCCACTTGGATTGCAATCTACTGTAACAGCAGGTATCGTTAGTGCTACTGGCCGTGATATTGGTATCTTAAGAGAAGGTCAGCAACAACGCGGTAATCCTTTTGGAGGAAATACGAATCAGCCTCTAGCAAGTTCGGCTATTGAATCCTTTATCCAAACTGATGCAGTTATTAATAAGGGGAATAGCGGTGGAGCCTTGACAAATGCTGCTGGTGAATTGATTGGTATTAACTCTGCTATTGCATCTCCAACAGGTGTGTATGCGGGGTATGGTTTTGCAATTCCTGTGAACTTAGTGAAAAAAATTGCTGATGACTTTGTGGAATTTGGGAATGTAAAACGAGGTTATATTGGTATTAATTACCAACCAGTCACGTCTGAGTTAGCTAAAGAAAGAGGTATTACGGACGTGAACGGGCTATTTGTCGAAGATGTTGTAGCTGGTGGTGCAGCAGAAGCTGCCGGTATCAAAAAAGGAGATATCTTGACTAAAATTAATGGCAAAGTAATTACAGGATCGCCAGTTTTAGGAGAGACAATAGGTCGTCTGCGTCCTGGTGATAAAGTGAATATCACCTACAAACGTGATGGTAAGGAAAAACAAGTGTCGTTGACGTTAAAAGGCGAAGAATCCTTAAAGACTGCAAGCGCTAGCGGAAAAGCTTCTAAAAGTGCAACGGAGATTTACAATAAATTAGGAGCAAGCTTTATTCCTGCTTCTGCTCAGAAGAAAAAGGAACTGGGTGTAAACTCTGGAGTTGTTGTAACTCAGGTGAACCGTGGTGGTATCTTTGATTATTTCGGTGTAGAGCGTGGACTGGTCATTACAGAGGTGAATGGAAAAGCGGTCAATACAGTAGATGATGTTGAAGCTGCTCTCGGCGCAACACAACGCAATATTGTACGATTGAAAGGTGTATCTCCGCAAGGTGGTGCTGTTCAATTGAGCTTCCCGGTAGAATATTAAACATTGAATTAAGAATTGGTTGATTAATATAGTTTAGGTGGTTCTAGCCGTAAGGTTAGGCCACCTTTTTTATGCTTTGTGTATTGATCGTGTTTTTCATAAAGGTATCATTCGGCTCGTTATGCTTGGTTTATTGAAAAGTGTTTAGTCTCATTGGCCTCATTTAACTTGGTTATTGGACAGCAAAGGTCTCCAGTCTTTTTTCATTACTGTTGGTAGACACATAATCAGAAGGATTTTATAGGAAAGCTACGGCACTTGGTAAGAAGTAAGTCAATTTTAAGCCGGTTGTTTCCTTAATCATTTTAGTTTAGCTATTTTGCGGAATTAAGTGCCGAAATAGCTCCAGCGCTTTTTATGCTGGGACTTTCTGGCTTTGTGATTTATTTCAATATTGCTATTGACAAGCATGAAAGCCTGATTATGTCGGCTAATGGCGTTCTTTGCGCCGTTTAGTTTGGACCGTAGCGTGGTATGGCTACTCTTTGATAGCTTTTAAAAATTATAGAGATGAAGATTTTAATGGTTTGTTTGGGAAACATCTGTCGTTCTCCCCTTGCACATGGTATATTGAAACAAAAAGCAGCAGATAATCAATTAAACTGGGTCGTTGAATCGGCGGGTACAGGTGACTGGCACATAGGTGAAGCACCCGATCGTAGAGCTATTGCAATTGCAAAGAAGTATGGTGTCGATATTTCCGGTCAGCGGGCACGGCATTTCAAACCGCAATTTTTTTCCGAATACGATCTTATATTTGTAATGGATAGACAAAACTATGCAGATGTATGCGCTCAGGTGATTGATAAGGAAGATCTGCACAAAGTTAAATTGTTTTTGGGAGATGATGTTGTTCCTGATCCGTATTTTGATGATAATTTGTTCGATCCCGTGTTTCAGATGATTGATCAACGTTGTGCAGAGGTTATTGCCAAAGGCGGGAATCCAACAGCATAACTATATTTATCTGTGCGTTAATTTGCTTGCAAATCATCGTAAATTTATCTTAGTTTGTTTAAAACAAAAAAATGAAGGCAGCAGAAGTAAACAAGAAGTGGAACATCCTACAGGATGAAATTGCTTCGCTATTCGATATGGAAAAGCCTGACATCAAGGTTTGTTTATTCCTTATTGGTGTTCAGGAATTGGGCAAAGGTGCCCAAAAATTCTCAAAACGAGAAAAAGAAGAGTTGATGCACATTGCGACGTGTCGTCTTTTCAGTGCTATGGGATTTTATAATCTGAAAGGTCTGGATGAAGAAGGGTGGCCACATTGGGAATTGGTAAAACCTATTCCTAACTATACTCTTTTGGAGCAAGAACTGATTATGAAGTCCTTGATCATAAATTATTTTGAAGAGTTAAACGTTATCTAAAAGATAACACAATTGAAAAAAGAGGAAGTTCTAAATGGGAACATATAATTATTAACAGATGAGATTTTTAAAGGCTAGTTTAATAGCAGTATTCTGCTTTTTGCAGGTTTTGGCATTTGCGGCTAAACCCGAGTTTAAATATGTACAGATCGTTACTGATAAGGGGACCTGTGTGCTGCGGTTGTACAATGAGACACCAAAACATCGGGATAACTTCGTGAAATTAGCAAAAAGTAAATACTACGATGGAACCTTGTTCCATCGCGTCATCCAGAATTTTATGATCCAGGGAGGCGATCCTGACTCAAGAAATGCAGTTGGAGGAGCGCAGCTGGGTAATGGAGGACCAGGGTATACCATTCCTGCAGAGATTCAGGACGGTTTGTTCCATAAAAAAGGGACCATTGGAGCGGCTAGGGATAACAACCCCGCAAAAGCTTCTTCGGGTTCTCAGTTTTATCTTGTTCAGGGAAAGGTATTCACACCTGAAGATCTTAATCGTTTGGAGCAAACACGGATGAATGGTAAGAAATTTTCGGAAGTACAGCGTCAGGCTTACACGACTATTGGTGGTGCACCTCATTTGGATTGGAATTATACTGTATTTGGTGAGTTGGTCAAGGGAGTGGATGTTATCGATCAGATTGCAGCTGTGAAAACAGATAAGCACGATAGACCAGAAGTCGACCAAAAGATGAACATGCATGTACTAACGCGGCGAGAAGCGTTAAACTTAGAGCGGGAACTAAAAGGTCTAAAACCTCAGACTGGTATCTTTTCTAAAATCGGTGATCTGTTCTCTTCTAAGGATTATTAATGTTTTTATGAAGTCGTAAATCAGGGATTGAAGCGCTTTTTTTCCTATTATTTAGAATCTCAATACTCAAAAAATGAAAATAGTAACCTATAATGTGAATGGTTTACGTGCAGCCTTGAAGAAAGATTGGTTAGGCTGGTTGAAAACTGTAAATGCGGATGTCATATGTCTTCAGGAGATTAAAGCTACACCGGATCAGATTCCCGAAATTGCTTTGTTGGAGCAGATGGGCTATGAGCATTACTGGTATCCAGCTCAAAAGAAGGGCTATAGCGGAGTCGCCTTGTTTACGCGGATCACACCTAAGCATATTGAGTATGGTTGCGGCCATGAAGATTATGATTTTGAAGGACGTATTATCCGTGCTGATTTTGATCAGGTCTCCGTGATGAGTACCTATTTCCCATCAGGTACAACAGGAGATGTGAGACAGGATTTTAAATACCGTTTTTTGGAGGATTTTCAGTCATATAGCGATAAGCTTTTGATCGAAAAACCGAATTTGGTCGTTTGTGGTGATTATAATATTTGTCACCGTGCCATCGATATTCACAATCCAAAATCAAATGCAAATTCTTCGGGATTTCTTCCGGAAGAGCGCGAATGGATGGAGAATTTTATTAATTCGGGTTATATTGACTCTTTCCGCCATTTAAACCCTGATCCACACCACTACAGTTGGTGGAGCTATCGCGCAGGGGCTCGTGCAAAGAATTTGGGCTGGCGTATTGATTATAATATGGTTTCAAAACCTTTGGCGGAACAAATCAAATCGTCCAGTATAATGCCGGATGCGGTACATTCCGATCATTGCCCGGTATTGCTGGAGCTTGCTATCTAATCATTAGATGACATTTCATAAAAAAGGCTTTCATACGTATG
>NZ_DKSP01000077.1:29482-40996 GCF_002472745.1 Sphingobacterium sp. UBA7253
GCTTTCATACGTATGAAAGCCTTTTTATGGTGAAGCGCAAGAGCGTACTATTAACTAACTATCTCCCTTGGCTATGGATAATGGAAAGTTGCTGGGCAACTTTCTCTGCGATCGTTAAAAATGATTTCGTTACAGGATCTTCGGTATCTATGGCAACAGGGAAACCATTATCTCCTGCGTCAGAAATGCCTTTTAACAAAGGGATTTCACCAAGGAAAGGAACTTTATATTCTTCTGCAAGACGTTTTCCACCATCTTTACCAAAAATATAATATTTATTCTCTGGCAGTTCAGCTGGTGTAAAATAGGCCATATTTTCCACGACACCCAATAATGGAATATTGATGCTATCCATTAAGAACATTCCGATTCCTTTGACAGCGTCAGCCAGGGCAACGTGCTGCGGGGTTGTGACAATCACAGCCCCGGCAATCGGGAATGTCTGTGATACGGTGATATGGATGTCACCCGTGCCCGGAGGCATATCAACAACCAAATAATCCAGTTCACCCCAATGTGCATCGTTAAAAAGCTGCTTGATGGCCGAGGTCGTCATCGGTCCACGCCATGGAATAGGTTGGTTTGGATCGGTGAAAAATCCTATTGAAAGTAATTTCAGCCCAAATTTTTCAAGCGGTTCAATTTTAACCTGGCCGTTTGGCATTTCTATCGAACCCGGTTTGGCACCTTCTAGGCCAAACATAATTGGAAGCGATGGCCCATAGATGTCGGCGTCTAAAAGACCTGTTTTAGCTCCTTTAGCATGGAGTGCAAGTGCAAGATTTGCAGCGACAGTAGATTTACCAACTCCACCTTTGCCTGAGGATACCAGGATGATGTTTTTAATACCCGACACTTGCGCGCCTTGTTTCCCGATCACATTGGAAGTCATATTGATATGAACTTCGAGGTTTTTGTCGATGAAATGGGCTATGGCGTTTCGGCAGGCATGCTCAATATGGTCCTTAAGCGGGCAAGCTGGTGTAGTTAAAATGACATCGAAAGAAATTTTTTCACCTTCGATCTCGATATTTTGAATCATATTCAATGTTACAAGATCCTTTTTCAAATCAGGCTCTTCAACATAGGATAATGCATTTAATATTTGTTCTTTGGTAACCATCTATTATTCATTTGTAATCATGGATTACAAAACTACTCATTGCGGATCAATTTCATGTCATTTCTTTGTTTTTAATGGGATTAAGATTACTGTATCGTACTCCTAATCTTTAGGAAAGATCCGTTATCCAGTACATTTTCGTTTTCGGGTAACCAACCTGTTTTCTAAATAATTTTGTCGGACTGTAGAAAGGGATAAAGGCCATCCTTGTTTCAGTGAATTATAATTGTATATGCAGCCAAATTTATCTAAGTTTGACTGTTGATATGCACGAATTTGCATTAAGTAATAATTATGTCCAATCGATTTATAACATCTTTTAAGTCCCGCAAATGGCGATGGCTTTATATCGCTTTAGCTGCTATTTTGGTTTTGGCGATCGCAGTAGGCACGTATGCTTATCAGAAAAGAGATGCCATGCTCATGGGAGCAATCAACAAAGCGAAAGCGAAGTTGCTTGAAAAGTATGATATGGAATTGAAGATTCAATATTATGCTTTCCAGGGGATTAATGCCGTACAGTTTAAGAATATACAGCTATTGCCCAAAAATAGAGATCAATTGGCTCAAATCAATGATTTGACAGTGTCTGTAAAATTGTGGCCTTTGTTATTTGGGGATGTGAAGTTAGGACAAGTTCTTTTAGATAATGGGAAGGTTTCTCTTGTTAAAAAGGATTCGATCAGTAACTACGATTTCCTGTTCAAGAAGCAGAAAAAGGATACTGTTGAAAATGATAACCCAAAGCAGAATCTGGCGGCCTTGGCAGATCGATTGTTGAAAAATGTATTTTTTAAGATTCCAAATGACCTCGATCTCAAGAACCTTGAGCTTTCCTATCGTGACGACAGTACTTCACAACGCATTGTAATTCCTTCTGCTGTGATAGACGGCGGAGATATGGAAACCAAGTTTCTGTTAAATGACCATGAGGCGGCCTGGAATCTGACCGGAACGATTGATTCAGATAATCAAGAATGTGACCTTCGTCTTTTTTCCGATAAAAAGGAGGTAAATCTTCCACTATTACAGCGCAAATTTGGTCTCGCGGTAAGTTTTGATGAAATATCCTTCCGATTGGACAAGGCTCATAGAAGAAATAAGGAGTTACTGGAGTTGCATGGGCAATGGGGATTTAAAAATCTGAAAGTAAATCACTGGCGTATTTCTAGTAAAGATGTTATCTTTCCTGAGGCCATCATGCAGGGGGCATTGAATATTGGAGCATCATCGATTGAAGTGAGCAAAGAAAGTACCGTTCAGGTCAAAGATTTCGTGTTTTCTCCTTATATCAAATATGTGCACAAGCCGGAAAAAGAACTTTTCCTTGCCATTCATACTGATAGGATAGAGGCGCAGCACTTTTTTGATGCCATGCCAGTTGGATTATTTCCTGGCTTAGATGGTATTCAGGTGGAGGGGCATATTCAATACGATCTGAACTTTGCTCTCGAAATCAAAAAGCCCGAAAAGCTTCTTTTCTCTTCCAAAATGGATGATAGGGATTTAAAGGTAGTCAAATGGGGGGAGGCCGATATTGCGATGTTAAATACACCATTCACGTATACAGCCTATGAAGATGGTAAGCCGATGCGGGAAATTGTTGTCGGACCTCAAAATCCTAATTTTACACCTATAGATCAAATATCCCGTTATATGCAGATTAGTTTGATCAATACAGAAGATCCATTTTTCTTTAAGCACAAAGGCTTTGAAGAGAAGGCTTTTAAACTCTCTATTGCTACAAACATTAAGGAAAAAGGATTTAAGCGTGGAGCGAGTACGATATCAATGCAACTGGTGAAAAATGTTTTTCTAAATCGCAATAAGACGGTTGTACGGAAGCTGGAGGAAATTTTGCTGGTATGGCTGATGGAACGCTCGCAGCAAGTGAGTAAAAAACGCATGTACGAGGTTTACCTGAATGTCATCGAGTGGGGAAATAATGTATATGGTATTACCGAAGCTGCACGCTATTATTTTGGGAAAACACCAGCGCAATTAGGGCTTGGAGAAAGTATATTTTTGTCGAGCATTGTTCCGCGTCCCAAAAAGGGACTCAACTTTTTTGACTGGACAGGGCACCTGAAAGGGAATATGTTGCGCTATTTTAATACATATGGTCATATTATGACCAAAACAGGGCAGATTAGTGTGGATTCAACAACTTCAAATTATGGTTTTTATGAAGTTGTTCTACAGCCGCATCTGCGGGCAGCAAGACCAGCTGTGGTAGATTCTGTTGATGTATTTGATATGGGAGATGATCCATTGTTGTTCGATCGTCTCGAAAGTAGTTCTCCTGCCGAGAATCTTGAGCATGTATCTGTTCCAAAGAAGCTAAAACAAATGGATCTAACAGAAAAGAAAGATGAGGAGGCTAGTGAGCAGGAGAAACCAAAACGGTCGCTATTTGACAAGATATTAGGGCGTAAAAAAGAGGAAAAAGAAAACGACACACACAAATAGTGCATGTGTTGAAAGAAGAATATTAGCATGAAAAAGATAGAAATTGACGGATTGCTTTTCGAACCTTTATTTGAAGAGGAGCAAATTCAGAAACGAGTGCGCTTGATGGGGATTGATATCAGCCTGCGTTATGAACACAAACAGCCTGTTTTTATAGGCGTCTTGAATGGATGTTTTATGTTTATGGCAGATTTGCTTAAGCAAATTGATGTTCCTTGTGAGATGTCGTTTATTAAGTTGGCTTCTTATATTGGAACCGGGCAATCTGAATTAAACGAGCTTTTAGGACTTGGTATCGATCTTGAAGGCCGTGATGTGATTATTGTAGAAGATATTGTCGACTCCGGGCATTCCCTGAAGTATACCTTGGATGCCGTAAAAAAATTAAATCCAGCAAGTGTGATTGCCTGTGCACTTTTGGTGAAACCCGAGGCGCTGCAGTATCATTTCGAGGAATTGACCTATGTTGGCTTTGAAATAAGTAAAGAATTTGTAGTTGGGTATGGTATGGATTTTAATGGTCTTTGTCGGAATCTCCCTGATATTTATAAAAACGTAGCAGTCTAATGTACTAACAAGTGATCATTAGATTTTAACTATAGAATTTTGATCTATTCAGGTGTTTGATCGTTGTATAATTCTTTCAGATTTATGCGTAAAATTTCTAATTCTGATAACGGTAGTTTGGAGACAGTTTCAAATATTTCCTTTTCATCAAATTTAATGACTAAAACACCTTTGTAATCTTCCTCATAGCCCGATTTTTGTATTGTAAAGTCTATCTTTTCAAAATCAAATTCTTTTTGACCCCCTTTAAACCATTGGTAGTCGGCGGTGTAGTTGATTTTGTTTTTTTGAAATTCAATAATTTCAGCGCCATAGGTATTCCATAATGAGACACGGAGCATATAGTATGCTATTAATCCAAATAAGCCAAGCATGATAACACTCACAATTGTCAGCCCGCTATTGGATACATTGACAGTGACGCCACCAAGGGGTAGAATTATAGAAAATATGGTAAGTAAATAGATGAATAGTCTGGCAATTAGAGGCCCCCTTTTTTCTTTTAATACCAATTGGTTTTGTTTTAGGTCGATTTGATTCATATGTTGTATTGCTGTTCTTATCGGTCTGTTTTTATGGTGTAGAGAACCGGTTTTGATTCCTATAAATTGGTGTTTGCGAAACCTATGCGCATTTTAATGGTTAACTTATTTAAACGAACAGGTTTCGATATGGTCGTTCACCATTCCAACGGCCTGCATATAAGCATAACAGATGGTAGAACCGAAAAATTTGAATCCCCTTTTCTTCATGTCTTTTGCTATTTTATCAGAAATAGCTGTAGTTGCAGGTACCTGTTGCAGACTGGTCCAGTGGTTGACGATCGGTTTTTTTTCAGGCAAAAAGGTGTATAAATAGTCGTAGAAGCTACCATATTCTGCTTGGATTTTCTTAAAATGCTGTGCATTGGTAATGGTGGATTCAATTTTATTCCTGTGTTTGATAATTCCCGAATCGACCAAAAGTCTAGCAACATGTTCGTTGGTATAAGCAGCGACTTGATCAACATCAAAATTGGCAAAAGCTTCTTGGTATGCCTTTCTTCGCCGAAGAATCGTAATCCAGCTTAAGCCGGCTTGTGCAGACTCTAAGATCAAAAATTCAAATAAAGTTTTGTCATCGTGGACTTGTCGTCCCCATTCTTTATCGTGATAATCGACATATTGCGGATCAGATCCGCACCATTGACAACGTATGATTTCTTTGTACATGTTCTCTGAAGATTTTTTGAATGCAATATAACTTTTTATCCTAACTTTACGACCACAATTAAAGAGTTTCGAATATAGACGGTTCATGAGCATTTCATTACCGTTAAGAGACAATTCATTTTAATGAGCGTAACTATCTTCAAATATCATATTCTATTTGTAGTACTACTGCTGTTTTCAATTACGGGATTGAATGCGCAGCGGCGGACTTTTCGGACGGTTGTACAGGACAGCAGTACAGTTAGTACTGATAGTCTAAATATCGTAAAGGATTCTGTTGAATCGCCAAACCAGAAAGTTTTGGCATCCTTGAATCCTGCGTTACAGAATCAATATCGGATCGTAACAGTGAACGGGGAAGGTTTAAGGATTCATAACATTTATAATTTTGATGTTCAGCAGTATTTTCAGAGCAAATTAAGAAGTAGCAATTTGGATCGGCAATATGGAACGCTCAAGGCTCATCGTGAAAACTGGATTTTATTTACAGTTCTCGCATTAATTTTTGGTGTTGGGTTGATTCGGGTATTTTTCCCTTCTGATATTAAATTGGTTTTTCAGGGGTACTGGGATGATAGGGTCTTATTGTCTGTAAGCAAAGAGGATACGATCCTGACATCTTGGCCATTTATTTTTCTATTTATATTATTTTCTGGGGCAATAGGCTTATTTGTAAGTCTATTTTATGCATATGAATTAAATAGATTCGATTTTATTACTTTTCCCAATTATATGAAGACTGCGGGAATGGTTGGTGCTTTGTTTGCGTTAAAAATCGGATTTATCCGATTCTTATCCTTTGTTTTTCAAATTAGAAAGTTGGTAAAGGAATATGTGACCGTGCTGTATCTGATTTATTTCAATACACTTTTTTTAATGCTTCCTGTACTATTAATTTTGAGTCTTGTGCCTTTGACATCGGTCGGAGTTGTACTGCATTTGGCTATTGTTGGAGCGGCCTTACTCTTTTTCTATCGGTTTCTTAAGACAGCGACTCATATTATGTCTATGTATAAATTTTCAATTTCCTATTTAATTTTGTACCTTTGTTGCCTAGAAATAGCACCAATATTAATACTGTTAAGATTATTGAGCTAAAACTGGTTAATATGCAAACTTCAGACGTAGAAAGAGCAAAGAAGGTAAAAAGTGTACTGGTGACTTTACCAAAACCTGAAAACGATAAGTCCCCTTATTATGATTTAGCAAAGAAATACGGGTTAAAATTAGACTTTAGAGGTTTTATACACGTAGAAGGAGTTCCTGCCAAAGATGTGCGTAGGGATAAGGTTAATTTAGCAGATTATTCTGCTGTAATATTTACGAGCAGAAATGCTGTAGATCATTATTTTAGAATTTGTGAAGAGATGCGATTTGAAGTGTCTTCAGAAATGAAATATTTCTGTATTTCAGAGACGATTGCCCTCTATCTTCAAAAGTATATCCAATATAGAAAACGGAAGATTTTCTTTGGTAAACAGACCGCGAAAGACCTTGAAGAGGTGCTGAAAAAACACAAAGGGGAGAATTTCTTGTTCCCTTGTTCGGATGTAGCCAATGAGGAAACAAGTAATTGGTTACAACAAAACGGCTATAAATTTACACCGGCTGTGCTTTTTAGAACTGTTGTAAGCGATTTGACTGATTTGAAAGATGTTTTCTACGATGTTATCGTGTTCTTTAGTCCTTCAAGTGTACAGTCCTTATACGATAACTTCCCTGATTTTAAGCAGAATAATACAAGGATTGCAGCATTTGGTGCTTCTACTCAACAGGCACTTTTAGATCACGGATTGATTTTAGATATCCCTGCTCCAACACCAAAAGCTCCTAGTATGACGATGGCTGTTGAAGAATATATCAAAAAGGTAAATAAGTAATAGCCTAACATAAGGTAAATAACAAAAAAAGGGTTCTTAAGACCCTTTTTTTGTTATTTGTGCAGTTTAAGATCCGCAAGGATCTGTAAAGACTTTTACGGGCGTTGCTGTTGAGTTTTATCATTCCGAATCGGGAATGGTACGATGACAATTTTATGAATTGGCCGGATGATCAATTTGTAGGGTATGTTCATCTTGTATAAAAGATAGATGAATTGTATTTTTATCTTTAGGGGTATAGAAATGGTGGCGAGTCAAATCGATGATGTTAAAATGTAATAAAAGTGACGATGGTCATTGAGATTTTAAGTATATTTCTATTAAATTGCTTGGAATAATTTATTCCAATTAAAAATAAAGCATAGGCAGTATTTTTAAAATTTGATAGGAATATTTTTTTTATGTTTGTAATTAAGCAAAATTAGTCAGTCGTGAAGTTAAAGCAAGTTGATAAAATTTCGGGCATTCAATCAGAGGACTTTTTAAAGAATTATCTGAAACCAGGTTTTCCTGTAATTATATCAGATTTTATCAGTGCAGAAAGTCCAGCGTGGAAGAAATGGAGTTATGATTACTTTAAGGAAATCGCAGGAGATATAAAGATAGATGTCTATGGAAAAGAGGAAGAATCAATGGACCGTGCTGCCAGTGCTCCTGTTGGCCATATGACATTTGCAGAATATTTGGATCTGATCACAAAAGAACCTACAGAGTTACGGTTGTTTTTGTTCAATCTACTCAAGATACGTCCTGAACTGAAACACGATGTTATTTATAACGATGTTACAGGCGGTAAGGTATTGCAATGGTTACCATTTATGTTCTTTGGTGGAGAGGGGTCAAGTACCCGTAATCATTTCGATATTGATATGTCACACGTGTTTATTTCTCAATTCCAAGGATTAAAACGTATTTGGCTTTTTCCAAATGATCAATCTGATTTGATGTACAAATTGCCATACAATTTTCATAGTATTGCAAACCCCAAATATAGCAGTGAAGAGGAATATCCCGGAATTAAATATCTGGAGGGCTATGAGGCGGTGATCCATCCTGGAGAGACCTTATATATGCCAGCAGGCTGGTGGCACTATATTCAATATGAGACAGAGGGCTATTCGATTTCTGTTAGGGCGTTAGCAAATTCGATCAGTGAGAAATTGCAGGGGGCGCGTAATCTGTTTATCACAAGGCATTTTGACAATACGATGCGAAAGATCTTCAAAGACCATTGGTTCCATTATAAAATTAATACAGCAAAACGTCGAGCCAATAATGCAATTAAAAGAAACAAACGTTAATATAGAAAGGGGACAGTAAAATGTCCCCTTTTGTCTTTAAAATGTATTTGATATGTAGCATTTAGTTTGACCTCTCCTTAAAGTCTTTGCTATATTCATTCTTCTGCATCGCCCCATTTGCTAGCTTCCCGATAGAATAGTGTATAAGGGTCGCTTGGGTAAATCATAGAGTCCGGGTTATGCCGAAATGGGACATCTGGGTTAAAGATTTCCTGAAGAATATCTCGCAGGAATCTGACAAAATTTTCTTTCTGGAAAGCAAGGAATTCATCAGTCAATATTCCCTCTTTACCACTGAATAATGTCCCTTCTTCCCGCATTTTACGGGCGACATAGAGATGGGGTTCGAGTTGTTTTCTTCCTGTTTTCTGTTCAAATACATAGGCATAGAATAGCGTTTGCACCATGGCTTTATTTTCGGTATTTGGCGTAAATACCTGGTCGATTTCTTTGAATATGATCGAGTCTCCACCAGTCTTGTAATCAACAATTCTACTGATAATACGATCGTCGTGTGTTACGACCTCATCTACACGGTCAATGATGCCGTAAAGTGTGACCTGTTGTTCTTCTCCATTGATCTCAATAGGAAAGGGCAGTACATAATCGTTGTCATTCTCGAGTTCAATAATCCGAAATGCTTTGTAGTTGTTGATGTCATATTCAAGATACATCTTGACATACTCGCAGGCAATCTTCAGCATGATCCGCTGCAGGCTGTTTAAATCATGGGTTGTCTTTAATTCGATCTGATATTGCAGGCCTATTTCACGAATCACCTGTGCTTCTATTTTGTCGATCTCGTGCCGTAAGACAGTTGTCGGTGTAAAGTCCTGTTGCCCCTTGAAAGGTAGGAATATCTTCTCCATGACATTATGGATGACAGTTCCCAGTTTATTCATCTCAAATTCCTGAGAGATTGAAGGTGGTTCTTTGATACCGGCAATGTGTTTTAAAAAAAACTGTAGCGGGGATTGCAGATAAGTTGTTAGTGCCGTTGCAGATATCCTTTTCTGGTTGACGATAAAATCCTGATACATCTTTTCCCAGACTTGACCACGTTTCTCGATGACAATCTCTTGCGCCTTATCCGCAAATTGGATGGTCTGTTGTTGAATTTTTCGGTCAAACTGAAATTTACTTTCAAACTCCAGCTGTTTGATAAAGCGACTTTCTTCGCCGGTAGAGCTTTCGTCTACTAAGCCATTGTAGAAAATATGTATTCCTTCACTGTATTGAAAATGGCGATAGAATAAATAAGCTGACAGGGCATCCTGATTCTCTAATATGGGGAGGCCATAAGCGCTTCTCAGGCTATTGGGTAAAAAGGTCGGTGAATTGGACGTTTTGGGTAGAATGCCTTCATTTGCGCCTAGAATATATACGTTGTCAAAATTTAAACAACGACTCTCCAAGAGTCCCATAATCTGAATTCCTTCTAGTGGATCTCCCTCTATCGCCGAATTTATTGGGGCGATTGCTTTTTTAATCAGGCCAATCTGGAAGCTGATGCTTAAGGGCGCAACTGTTTCAAAGCCCAGTAGCAGCTGGTTCAGCGTTTTCTTCGTTTCGATCAAGAGGTTGTTGTCAATTTGGCGGATACGCTCCTGAGAAGAGATGCTATGCAACAGGTCTTCGACGATCAGAATGAGCGAAGGGATCAAATGCGCCGAATTTTCGATTGGCACAAAAAACTGAGGCAGGGAGCTTTTGAGATGAAGTTCCTCCAATGCGATCTCAAAGAGCTGTTTGTCGGCAATCTCTTTTTGGATCTGAAGTTTATCTGCTAAAGAAACCATGCTGAGCGGATGGTTGATGAAGGTCTCTATGACCTGATAAGGAATCTTCCGCCTCTTGAACTGTGATATCTCCAAATGTACATCCATCCATAGGTCCAGGATACCGAAAATAGGAGACTGTGTCAGTGGATATCCCGTTGTGATGTTGGGGTTGACATCGGGTAGACTCTGCAGCAAAGGAACAAGCAGGTTTTCATCTGCTAGAAGAATGGCAGAGGTCTGTTCCGTTTTATGGTGCTGTTCGAGGATATCATAGAGCAGTTTTGTTTGGCTGATCTTTCCGGTGCTGGCATATAGATTTACGGTAGAGGTTCTATTGCCAATAATGTTCGGGCTATCGCCAAGGGCATTGACCAAACCTGTTTGAAAAATATTTCGACGGATAAAAAGTCCCGCCTCCTGCATAGTGTCCTCCAGGTAATAGGCATCGGCATCAAAGTAGAATAGTGCGCTGCCTTTGTCCTGCCATTGTCTAAATAATTTTGCCTCGGCTTTATTTAAAGCATTGAAACCGACAAAAAGGATATGCTGAAAGGAAGATGCAAACTGCTGATGTGTAGCCTTGCCTTCAACCAGATCACGGTAGATTGTTGGATAGTTGGTTTGGCCTTCTGTTTTAAGCTTTTCTTTAAATCGATTATATAATACCGGTAGTCTTTTCCAAAGTTGAAGAAAGCGCTCTTGTACTCCACTATGCCCCGCAATAGAAAAGGACTGCCAAAATTGACGGATAAACCCTTGCTGTTCTTGCGTGAGATGTTGAAAAGCAATGTCGATTTTGGTATTGTCATAAAGTTCTAGATAGATCTGCTCGATGGGAACGAGATCATAATCCAGTTGACCGAAGTCACTCAATATAATTTCGGCAATGGGATAGAACTCTTCCAGCGTTTCTGGTTGCCTGCCCTCAGCTACCAATAACTCATTATGAATATTAAACAGATGAAAAAATTGGGTTAAAGGACTGGCTTCGGTATCATCCGTCGAAAGTCTGAAAAATTCCTGAATCGTAAAAAACTGCGGCGACCAGATCGCCTGACCATACACTTCAGCAAGATGTTTTTTGAGGTAGGTAATCGGCCGTTTATTATTAAACACGATGGCAATTTCACTCAGATCGTTTCCAAAACGTTTTTGAATGTCTGCTGCTACTAATTTTAGAAA
>NZ_DKSP01000077.1:41066-52797 GCF_002472745.1 Sphingobacterium sp. UBA7253
CTGCTACTAATTTTAGAAAGGCTGTCTGCATCGTGCTATTATTTTACTTCAGTTAATTGATTTGATTTCGCATAATAGAGATAGGCTTTAACGTTGTTATAGCCAAGGTTCTCCAAATTCTTTTTATAGTTGTCGACTTGGTACTTGTGCCCGATATAGTCTGTCTGTGTGAATTTAAAATCCAGAACGATTGTTTCTTCCACGGAGGTGAAGACTTTATCTGGACGAATGGTCTCACCCTTGGCGGTAATAATGCTTGCTTCATTCCAGATTTTATAGTTTCCGGTGAGCCATTTATTGATTAGGGGGTGCTTCCAGATCTGATTGATCTCCTGCATGAGAAAAGGCTCTTCCTCTTTGGAAAGGATTCCTTCCTGGATCAGTTGGCGTACCAGTTTATGGATGTCTTCTTCCTTTGAAATTTGAGCCATAATATCGTGGGCCAATATGCCGTACTGCGCGGCTTTCTCGAGCATCATAATATCATTGATGTTACGTGTACTGGATTTCTCTAAGGCCATTTCTAATTCTTTGGAAATGGGGTAATGGCGAAGGGAAATAATATTGTCTTTTTGAGCCTGATGTTTTTTTTGTTCGATCGTTTGATCGATGTATACACCTTTTTCTTCCAGTGCAAACGGAGCTATCGGGCTATCTAAGACTTGATAGAGCACATCGCTGATATATTCGTCTTTAATATCATATCCTGTAATTTCACCTGTTTTTTTGTCAACAGATTCTTTAAAGGAAGGTGCCGTAATATAGAGGTGTTCAACAGCACGTGTTGTTGCTACATAGAATGTGTTGAGGGCATCCATGTAGTTGAACAGCATTTCTTCAAAATATTGCTTGAAAAATACAGATTTGCCGACTGTAGATGTATATTTTATTGGAATTTTTCCCAATTGGGCAAAAGGAGTATCCGAAGTCTCTATCCAAAAATCGCCATTGATCATGCCATCGAGATCCCATGAACAGAATGGAATCATCACAACGTCATAGGCTAGACCTTTTGATTTGTGGATTGTTGTTACCTCGATCGCATTAATTTCTCCGTTGGAAGGGAGCACCGCCCGGTTGCCATCTTCTTCCCAAAACTCCAGGAACTGTATAATGCCACGTTCGCCATTGGTGGAGAAAGCTGAGATCATATCTTTGAACGCTAGGAGGTAAGGGAGGTGGATATTGTCTGTGGTGGTGAAACCGTAGATTTCAATGAGTTTTTCAATTAAATGAACTAAAGGCTGTTTCTGCGCCATTTCCCAGGAGTCAATCAGCGCCTCAGGGAGATAATCTTTAAGTGCGCGGATGTCATTGCCGGCAAATTTTAACCATGCATTCTGATCGATTGTCTTATTTTGAATATGCTGGTATAGATAGCCCATCTTTGCTTTATGGATGGTATGTTTGTCCGAATTATAGACTAAAGCCTTCAACGTTTCGATCAACAATAGTACAGCATCATTGCTTGCTAAGGATAATGCATCACCAGATATCACTTCAAATGTAAGCTGCTGCTCTTTTTTGAAGTCCATGAGCTTTTGGATGACCAATTTAGCCTGCACATTACTCCGTACCAGGATACCGATCTGCTGCGCCTGATATCGTCCACTACCGAGCCAGTCGCCTATTTTCTGACATAGTTGGAGTAGCGATTCTTCAATAACCTGATTTCTTCTGTAGCGTCCATCAGAGACAGGAATGTAAGAGATTTCGATAGATCCTAATTGCTCAAGTTTCCCTTTTTTATGTTCAGGTATTTCCTGTTGGCTGTTTTCATAAGCTTTGACCAGCATCGTGTCATTGCCAGTAGAAATCCACCACTGTTTACCTTCTTCATCAAGGCTTTCGAATACTTTTTCATTCAGTACCTGTTGCAGATGCTGGGGAATACTGCTAAAGAGGTAATTGTTTAAATGGATGATATTTGGAAGACTTCTAAAATTGGTGTCAAGGCTTCCGTTTTCGATAAAGGTGGTTCTGCTATCCTCGTCTAAGTGAAAAGTATGACCAACCTGTTGTTCTACCTGTTGCAGGAGTATGCGCCAATCCCCATTTCGCCAGCGATAAATACTCTGTTTGACGTCCCCAACGATCAGGTGTTCGCTGATTGTGCCTTTGGCATCTGCCAATGCATTGATCAGTAGTGGACTATAATTTTTCCACTGAATACGCGAGGTATCCTGAAATTCGTCAAACAAAAAGTAGTTAAAACGATTGCCGATCTTCTCCCAGATAAATGTTGGATCGCTATTTTCATCAAGTCCGAGTTTGTTTAATAAAATCTGCGAGTCGGAAATTAATTGAGCACCATTATCCCGCCGCCATTGCGTCAGTAAGTCGCTCATTTCCTTGAGCAGGCGTAGGTAATAGAGATTA
The DNA here is from genome assembly GCF_002472745.1 of Sphingobacterium sp. UBA7253. NCBI lineage: Bacteria > Pseudomonadati > Bacteroidota > Sphingobacteriia > Sphingobacteriales > Sphingobacteriaceae > Sphingobacterium > Sphingobacterium sp. UBA7253. The sequence continues at coordinate 43,446 of NZ_DKSP01000077.1, forward strand.
CTTTGTACCGCTTGATAAGCAATGTAAGCCGATAGATTATCGTGTAGCTTTTGGAACGATGCCAGAATGGGGCTGAGTGCGGCGATAAGATCATGCCGTATATTTTTGTCACTATCTGTAAAAGCATCTTCATTGTCGATCAACTGGAGATACTTTTCCAGTACCTTGGCAATTTCGGAAGCGCTCAGCTTTTCCGTTTTTTTATTGGTTTTGCTAGCGGAGATTATTTTATTGCGCGATTTACCTTTAAGGTCACTTTCGGAGATATTAAAATTCCTGAATGTTTCACTAAAGGCTTCAATTGTCATGGAGAGCGCTTCCGTGAAGGAGTTTATCTTCTGTTCAACTTCCTGATTGAGGAGATTAAAAACCTCCTTTGGATTGGCAGAATTGATGTAGCCATCAAATTCCTGAAAATTTTCAGAGAAAATAAGACTTGCCAAACCCATTAGTTGTTGGCGGTAGTTCCAATTTTCATTTTTTGCTATTTTCTTTTCCGCATAAGCGATAATCCAATCCAGTAGGTCGGGTCGTTCATCCAGCAATTGATTAAGCATGACTGTCAGGTCATTTTTCACTTTATTGACATTCATTTCAATCTTATAAGCAGCATCAAGATTGAGTTCATACGTAAATGCACGAATGACTTTTTGGGAAAAACCATCAATTGTACTTATGGTAAAATGACTGTAGTCATGTAGGATACGTCGATACACCCGAAAAGCTTTCTCCTGTACCAGATGCGGATTCCAGTCTGGCTGCTGCTGGAGTAAAAGCTTTCTGAAATCTTCAATTTTAGGACTCCGATTGCCTGTTGCCAAGCCATGGAGTACCGAGAGGATACGTTCCTTCATCTCGGCGGTTGCTTTATTGGTGAATGTCACCGCCAAAATCTCCTTATAGCTATTCTCGTTGGAGAGTAGGAGTGTGAGATAGTGTAAAGTCAAGCTAAAGGTTTTTCCCGAACCGGCCGAAGCTTTTAGTATTTTTAATGGCGCAACAGATTTCATAGAATGAAGGTAGAAAGTAAAAAGTGAATTGGCAAAAATGTCGATGACTATTTCGAAGGTACTGTACCCAAACGGTTCATCCTGCTTACCGATTTGGTAAAGATGTCCTTTTGAAGGAAGGAACTGTTTTTTGTCTTGATTTTTGAAAAGTTTGTTGTAGCTTCCGTATGGAAGCAAGAAAAGATGAAGGTCTAAGGGGCAGGTATTACGGTTGAAAGAGCTTGTTGAAAGAGCTAACCCTGTCGTTTTCAGTGAAGTTTTATTAAATTATAATGATGATTAGAAAAAAATAACTATCTTTGCATCCCCTCTAGTATGAAGCTCGGGGGATATGTTGAATACATAAAATAAAATTAAAAAATGGCAACTAAAATCAGATTGCAAAGACACGGTAAAAAAGGACGTCCTTTTTACCACGTAGTCGTAGCGGATTCTCGCGCTCCACGTGACGGTAAATTCATCGAACGTATTGGTTCTTACAACCCAAACACAAATCCAGCAACTATCGTTTTGGATTTTGAAAAAGCTTTGGATTGGATGAATAAAGGTGCTCAACCAACTGACACTGCTCGCGCTATCCTTTCTTACAAAGGTGTTCTTTACAAAAAACACTTGCAAGGTGGTGTGAAAAAAGGTGCTTTTGATGAAGCTGCTGCTGAAGCTAAATTTACAGCTTGGACTGAAGCTAATGATGCAAGAATCTCTGGTAAAAAAGATGGTTTAGCACAAACTAAAGCTGAAGCTAAAAAAGCTGCTTTAGTGGCTGAAGCTAAGAAAAAAGAAGAAAAAGCTGCTGCTGTAGCTGCTAAAAATGCTCCTGTAGCGGAAGAAACTGCTGCTGAAGAGACTGAAGCTCCTGCATCAGAAGAAACTGAAGGTTAATTCTTTCATAAAGTATTCGAGAAAGCCGACTCAATCTTGAGCCGGCTTTTTTTGAAACAGCCAATAGGCTAATCGTTTGCCAAATCATGTCTCACAGCTAATCGCTAAATACGAAATATATGACTATTGATCAAAGCTTTTACATCGGTTACATCAGTAAAACAAGAGGTCTTAAAGGAGAAGTACAACTATTTTTTGAATTCGAGGAATACGAGAGTTTGAATATCGATGTTGTCTTTGTGGAAGTGAACAAAAAACTTGTTCCTTATTTTGTTGATACCATTAAATTTCAAAAAAATAGTACAGCGTATGTGACATTTGAGGATGTGGATCATATCGATAAGGCTCAAGTACTTGTACGTAAAAAGCTATATCTTTCCAATGATAAGATGCCCGAGCGCGATCCAGATGATTTTAGATATACTGATTTAATCGGTTTTTTAGTGATTGATGAAAACCATGGTGAATTGGGGCAAATAACAGATGTTCAGGAATTTCCACAACAATTTGTCGCTTCGGTAAATATGGATGGCAAAGAACTGATGTTCCCATTGTCCGATGATTTGATCTTAGGAATCGATGGCGAAGAGGAGATCATTGAAGTTGAATTGCCAGAAGGCTTGGTGGATCTTTATAAAGAATAAGCATATCCCCAAGCTTATTCAAATAAATAGCGGTACACGAATTATTGCAGTAATTTCTTATCTTGGTCTGTATATTATTACTGGCCATAATTATTGATTTATTTTGAAACCGTTATTACTGCTGCTATTCCTATTCTCGTTGTCTTCTTGTGCTTTCTTTGGGAAGAAAAAGGACTTTCCTGAAGGCAATTACCAAATGATATTGGGCTATTCAAATGAGGAGTATCATAAAGTAAAAAGAGAATCACCCCAAAATGTGGAGGCAGATGTCTATGGTAATGACCCTACGATATACCGGTCCTTTCTCTCCCTCCATGATAAAGACAAATTTGTCATGGCGATCGATGATATCCTACTCTTCGGTAAGTATAGATTCGACGGCGATCGATTAGAATTGACCGATGAGAAAAAGGGTAGTCTCGCTTTGGATATTGTTAAGGTAAAAAACGATTTTGTTCAGCTGAGAGGTGATTTTTCACAGTTTAGCTCAGCACGTGTGCCCACAAGTGAAAAACTTTATATCAACTTTGCGTTAGATAAAACCCCTATCCGGGAGACCCCGAGCAAATTTGATAGCCAAGTGAATCTATGGCGAAATGCCCCTGTAAAATCAGAAAGTGAAATGGAGATAAAAGCCAGGGCATTGAATTTTGTAGATTATTCTATCGCTTATTTCCAGCACATATCAAGTTCAGGCACACATCACGATTATCGAATGGATGGTGTTGAATCACCCATTATTTATGCTGAGAATGGCATTGTGCTCAAGGCATGGGCAGATGTTCCCGATTCTTGGAAAGAGTTATTTTACAACGAAAAAAATGCATTAATCGCCTACAAATATTTATTTGATGGTTTTAAATATGGATCGAAAGAGGAGTACCATGTTACGGGACTCTTACTGATTACATTTTATCTCAAAAATCTACGGAATTCCCTAGCAACGAATCTTTAGCCGATCCTGTTGTGACGTAGTCAATCTCTTCGCTGTCGATGATCCGCGATCGTTAATTTTATCTTTTTTTAGAGTCTTTTATATTTGGTGGAGCCTAAATTCCTGTTGTTGCCTGGGAATAAACCTGAAGCCGTATTTATTGCAATCTTTTTGCCGCTATTTTTGCTTTTTCGAAAAAATATTTTTGTCTTTTGATTTTTTAAAACGATATTAGCAACGCTTATAGAGAAAGGCCGAGGGACTAGACCCGTTGAAGCCTTAGCAACCTGTATTGTTCAAGGTGCTAAATTCTACCCTACTCCATGTGGGAAAGATAAGTTACATGTAGATAAACGATTCCTCGACGTGTGCGTTTCGATGTAAGCCAACCAAACTAAAAACAGTTTTTTAATGAAGATTATCGATCATATCCAGAATGCCAAAGGAAAAACATTGTTTTCTTTTGAGCTATTGCCACCGGCGAAAGGGCAGGGCATCCAAAGTATTTTTAAAACCATGGATGAACTGATGGAGTTTAAACCTCCTTTTATCGACGTAACCTACCATCGGGAAGATTATATCTATAAAGAGCATGCGAGTGGATTACTGGAACGCGTTTCCTATCGTAAACGTCCTGGGACAGTGGCGATATGTGCTGCAATCATGAATAAATATAAAGTAGATGCGGTGCCCCATTTGATATGTGGTGGTTTTACAAAAGAGGAAACTGAAAATGCATTGATCGATTTGAACTTCCTGGGGATAGATAACGTCTTGGTATTGCGGGGCGATGCACGTAAGGGCGATGCCGATTTTATACCGACCGATGGTGGACATGCCTTTGCAACAGACCTACTGGAACAGGTAACTGATATGAATAAAGGAAAGTATCTGCATGAAGACATTATCACATCGGAAAAGACTGATTTTTGCATCGGTGTAGCGGGTTATCCCGAAAAGCATTTTGAATCGCCAAATTTCAATACTGATTTTAAATACCTGAAACAAAAAGTCGATATGGGAGCAGAGTTTATTGTGACTCAGATGTTCTTTAATGTTGAAAAATATAAGGAGTTTGTAACAAAATGTAGGGACAATGGAATCCATGTGCCTATTATTCCAGGATTGAAACCACTGACAACGAAAAAACAGTTGGTTACCCTACCAAGGATATTTCATTTAGATATTCCGGAGGAACTGAGCGATGCTGTTTCAGCATGTAAAACGAATGCCGACGTTAGACAAGTAGGTGAAGAGTGGTTGGTGCAACAATGTCAGGAGCTGATTAAATTTGGCGCTCCGGTATTACATTTCTATACGATGAGTAATCCTGGTCCAACAAAGAAGATTGTTGAAAAACTAGCCTAACTCATAAAAATAAAACGAAAAGGGAGCGCATAAGCTCCCTTTTTTTATGGTAGTATTCGTTGTGAAAGCCTAAAATATGTCCAGAATTTTGATAGTGTGGTTTAGGTCGATCTCTATATTTAGGGTTTAATAGCCTGTTTGGTTTAATAGCCTGTTTATAGTCAGATACTTGTGTTAAATAGTGTTAATTAACTTATTGGAGTCAGGATAACTTTTTAACTTAAAGTGCTAAAAAAGATTTTAACAATAGACCAAATTGACCTTATGACGTACACTAGATTAAATTCTCTACTCGGCTTTGCTTGCGGACTAATTGCTACATGTGTATATATCTCCACCGTTGAAAAGACGGTAAGCTGGTGGGATTGTGGTGAATTTATTGCCTGTGCCTACAAGCTGGAAGTGGCACACCAACCGGGAGCACCATTATTTCTTCTTATTCAGAATATATTTTCCAACCTGGCTTTGGGTAATGCAGGTAAAATCGCCTATTGGATGAATATTGGATCCGCAATCTGCAGTGGGCTTACTGTTACATTTTTATTCTGGACAATAACAGCAATTGCCAAAAAGATACTCAACAGGCAAGAGAAAGTTCAATTATCGAATTATTTCCAAATTTTTGCTGCGGGCTTAGTTGGTGCAATGGCTTTCTGCTTCAGTGATTCATTCTGGTATTCGGCTGTTGAATCCGAGGTATATGCGATGTCTTCATTGTGTACTGCGATTGTTTTTTGGGCAATTTTAAAGTGGGAAGTCCGTGCAGATGAGGAAGGTAGCGATCGTTGGCTGGTGTTTATTGCTTTTGTTATGGGCCTTTCGATCGGAGTGCACCTATTAAATCTGTTGGCAATTCCGGCTATAGCGATGGTTGTCTATTTCAGAAGAGCAGGACAGGTTAATGCGAAAGGTACAATAAAAGCTTTCTTGGTAGGAGTGCTGATCTTGGGGGCTGTTTTGTGGGGAATTATTCAATGGTTGGTCGGTCTCGCAGCTAAGGTAGACCTCTTATTTGTAAATTCATTAGGTTTAGCCTTTGGCTCAGGTATCTTCTTCTTTTGTCTGTTGTTGGGGTGCTTCCTCATTTATGGGCTATATTATTCTTATAAAAAGCGGCAATACACACTGCACACCGGGCTGCTGGTCTTTTGTTTTATTCTATTTGGTTATAGCTCCTATACCATGGTTTTAATCCGTGGAAAAGCCAATCCGTCGTTAAACAATAATGCGCCGGACAATGTGTTTTCTTTTTTGGGTTATCTGAGCCGGGAGCAATATATCCGGGAACCTTTACTCAAAGGACCCAATTATGATTCACAAGTCGTTGGTGTCGAGAGTAAAACCGGTTATCGCAAAGATGAATCAGGGTATATTCCTTTTAGTCAGGTCGATAAGTATACGTTTGATAAGGAAACTTTCTTTCCCCGCATATATAGTCAAGATGGAGCCCATCAGGCTTATTATAGGAGTTACCTCAATTTGAAGGAGGGGCAGCAGCCACAGTTCTCGGATAATTTTAAGTTCTTTTTTAATTTTCAACTGGGTGATATGTATACCCGATATTTCTTGTGGAATTTTGTCGGTAGGCAGAATGACAGGCAAGGGTATGGGACCTATAGTGACGGCAACTGGTTGTCGGGGATTAAACCATTGGATAATTGGCGTTTGGGAGGGCAAGATAAAATATCCCAATCACAGGAGCATGACCCGAGCCGGAATACCTATTTTTTCCTTCCATTGCTACTGGGAATAGCCGGAGCGATCTGGTTGTATCGAAACAATAAACCTTATACCTTGGTCTTGACCTTACTTTTTGTGTTTACGGGAATAGCGATCGTTGTTTATCTCAACCAAACTCCTATGCAACCTCGGGAACGAGATTATGCTTACGTAGGATCTTTTTATGCGTTTGCGATCTGGATCGGACTGGGAGCAATAGCATTTGTTCGGTTTCTCAATCGTTTTGTACAAACACGGTATGCATTAGCGACAGGTATTTCTTTCGCTTTATTGGGCGGTCCCATTATTTTGGCCCATCAAAATTGGGATGATCATAATCGTTCTGAAAAATCGCTGGCAAGGGATATGGCACGTAATTATTTAGAATCCTGCGCTCCAAATGCTATTCTATTTACCTATGGAGATCATGATACATTTCCTGTATGGTATTTGCAAGAAGTGGAAGGAGTACGTCCGGATGTTCGGGTTGTGGTATTAAGTTATCTGACTGGCGATTGGTATATGCAGCAGGCGAAGCAACCGACGTATCAAGCGGCAGGTCTTCCCGTGACGATCCCAGCTGAAAAGACAAAAAAAGGCGTTCGTGATTATATCCCTTTTGTGGATAGACAGCTTGATAATGCGGTGGATATACAGCAATTATTGCAGTTTGTCACATCGGATGATCCGGAGTATAAAGTTCAGCTGAATTCAGGTGATATGGAAAACTATTTCCCTTCCAAGAAAGTCCAATTGCGCGTTGATAAAGAGGAGGTGGTTAAGAAAAATGCGGTTCCGGCTTATTTTCAGAGTGCTATTGTTTCTGCAATGGAATGGGAAATTCCGAATGATCATCTGACCAGGGCGGATTTAACCCTGTTATCGGTGCTTGAAAATAACCATTGGGACAGACCGATATATTTTTCGAACATGTTGCCAAGTGACATTAAATTGGGCTTGGATAAATACCTGGTCAATGAGGGCTTTACTTCCCGATTGATGCCTGTCGCTGCTACAGATCAGTCGACAGGAAAACGAAATGAGCAGGCCGGGCTAGTTAACATGGAAGCATTATATAACAATATTATGCATACATATCAGTGGGGCAATGTTAAAAATGCACAGTATTTAGATACCGATTCGTTTCGCTTTACAAGTATGTACGCTCGTGATATATTTGGAAAAGCCGCCCGGATGCTCTTGGCCAATGGTCAGGTCAAACAAGCTGGGGAAGTAGCGAAAAAAGCATACGATCAATTACCCGATCGCGTATATGCGATGTCGGATGCCATCAATTATGCCGATATTATCGACAGTCTATATCGTTCGGGACAACCTCAGCTAGCCAACAGGATGATGGACCGAAACCTTGATTATGTTGCTGAAAATATGGAGTATCTACATCAGTTGGTGTCGGATAAGAAAAACCTGAGCTTCGAGTGGAATGATATTCAGACCGGTTTGGACTCGGTGGACCGGTACAAGGCTATTTTATTGGAAGCAAAAGATACCAAGCGACTGGCACGTGTTGAGCGCTTGAGACAGCAATATCAAAATTGGTACGGAGTATAATAATTTTGATGACATACTGAACCAAATTTATGCAGTCTGCCTAAACGGCAAATTGACTGCTATACTTGAGGTAAAAAAACCAGATGAGGCCTCTTCTAAAATATTGGAAGAGGCCTCGATACATATAGGATAGGGAATGAGCCAAATGATTAGAATTTCATGCCGACGCCAAAGCCGAGCAGGAAGGGATTGATGTCAACTTTTGCCGGTATGGATAAGTTAGGTGCAAGATTTGATGCATCAACATTGACATCTGTTTTTAAAAGAATATACTTCGCATCCAAATTCACGAAATATTTTTCAGATAGCTTAAAATCAATTCCCAGCTGAGTCGCAAAACCGAAAGCATTATCGTATTTTACATTTTTTACCGTTTGTCCCGCGTTGACGCTATAGAATATTGTATAATTTATTCCTGCACCTACATAAGGTTTAATGGCACCATCGGGGAAGAAATGATACTGAGCTGTCAGTGTCGGAGGAAGGAGCCATACACTGCCAAGATCGACATTGCTGGATGAACTGCCACCAATGGCAGTTAAATTTGAGCCGGTTGTATTAACTTTATGTTTTGTAGTCCCAAGAATCAATTCCGCCGCAATGTTTTTTGTGAAGAAATAAGTGAAGTCCAGTTCAGGAATAAATTTTGTATTGATGTCGACGTCTCCGCCTATAGTATTAATATTGGCCGATTCGTTTGGCATGACTGTCACACCTCTGAGTCTCATTTGCCAGCGTTGATTAGGGATTGTTTGTGCCTGTAAACTTAGTGCGCCTAGAGTGAGTGTCAGTGCAATTAAAAGTAGCTTTTTCATATCATTAAGGGTATTTTGTTTGCTGTAAAACTATTGCTAAAATCACGACAAAAGAGTGACGATAATCAGGTTGAAAAATGAATGATACGATGTTTTTCTTATTGCAGATGATGTACCTTTATAAATTACTGCTGTAAAAAAGGGGAAGGACGGGAAAGGTAAATCATCTGTTGTAGGTTTTCAGTTCGAAGAAAGTAAATGGGCAGGCATTTATCTAGCTTGAGGATAGGCGAACCTGATAAAAGGTGGTCATTTTCGAGCAGGAGTGGACCCTTTGTGAAGCTTTATGCTATGAGAGCTGATGTTTCAAGAGGTTGACAGAGGTGTAGTTTAGCAAGATTAATGGGGATATAAATCCGGCATGTTGGAGAATATTGGGGATAAGAATACACTATAAAAAGAAGAGGT
>NZ_DKSP01000077.1:52888-62806 GCF_002472745.1 Sphingobacterium sp. UBA7253
ACCTCTTCTTTTTATAGTGTACGGTTTTACGCGTTTTTCTTTACTTCCTTACCCCAAGAGTCTTTTAATGTAACCGTACGGTTAAAGACTAAATGAGCTGGAGTTGAATGTGTATCTAAGGTAAAATATCCCAATCGTATAAATTGATATCCTTTCCCCGGGGTTGCATTTGCAAGATCCGGTTCAATGTAAGCACGTTCAATAATATGTAGGCTTTCAGGATTGATCGATGCTTTAAAATCTTCTGCTGCAGCAGGATTTTCATCATTGAACAATCTGTCGTACAATCTCACTTCAGCTTCTTTTGCATGTGGAACCGAGATCCAGTGGATTGTTCCTTTTACTTTTAATCCCGAAGTGTCTTCTCCCGATTTTGAGTTTGGAACATACGTACAATGAACTTCCGTTACATGGCCATTTTCATCTTTCACAAAATCATGACAGGTGACGATGTAAGCATGTTTCAAACGTACAGAAAGCCCAGGGCCTAAACGGAAGAATTTTTTTGGTGCATCTTCCATAAAATCATCGCGCTCTATCCAGAGCTCCTTTGAAAATGGAATGGAGCGTGAACCTTCACCACCTTCGACTTCTGGATTGTTCTCGCCAAGAAGATCCTCTACCTGACCATCAGGATAGTTGGTGATCACCAATTTGATTGGATCAAGAACAGCCATTCTGCGCCATGCCGTTTTGTTGAGATCCTCACGGATACAAAATTCCAAAAGACTGACATCGATCATGTTTTCACGTTTTTGAACACCGATTTTTTCACAGAAGTTGCGGATACTCGCAGGTGTATACCCTCTTCTGCGCAATCCTGAGATCGTAGGCATACGCGGGTCGTCCCAGCTTTCAACAAACTTCTCATTGACCAATTGTAGCAATTTACGTTTACTCATGACGGTATAAGTCATATTCAAACGTGCAAATTCGTATTGTTTGGAAGGGAAAATCTCCAATTTATCAATACACCAATCATAAAGTGGACGGTGTGGAATAAATTCCAGCGTACAGATCGAATGTGTAATTTTCTCAATGGAATCTGATTGTCCATGCGCAAAATCATACATCGGGTAGATACACCATTGATTCCCTGTTCTGTGGTGATGTGCATGTTTGATGCGGTATAACAAAGGATCACGCAAATGCATATTCGGGCTAGCTAAATCAATCTTTGCGCGTAGCACTTTTTCACCATCTTGGTATTTACCGGCACGCATAGCCGCGAATAAGGTTAGATTTTCCTCAATAGACCTATCGCGATAGGGCGTTGGAACACCCGGTTCTGTTGGGGTACCTTTTGCTGCTGCAATTTCTTCAGCAGTACTGTCGTCGACATAAGCTAGACCTTTTTTAATTAGATCAACGGCATAACTATATAGTGTCTCGAAATAATCTGAAGTATATAATTCCTCTGCCCACTGGAATCCAAGCCATTGAATATCTTTCTTGATACTTTCAACATACTCAGTGTCCTCAGTGACAGGGTTAGTGTCATCAAAACGTAGATTAGTCTTGCCATTATACTGCTGTGCTAATCCAAAATTCAAGCAGATGGATTTGGCGTGACCAATGTGGAGGTAACCATTTGGCTCAGGAGGAAAACGTGTCAATACACGTCCGCCATGCTTCCCTGTACGAAGATCCTCTTCGACAATTTCCTCGATAAAATTTAATGATTTTTCTTCACTCATAATACAAAGTTAATTATTCGCCGTGAAATATTAGCTAGGAGATCGTAGATATTCGGCTTAGCAAGAGTGGTTGAATATGCCAGCTGTATCTGTTGGAATGGAGAGACTTAATAACGTTGGGATATGAAATAAAAAAGGGACGAAATTTCGTCCCTTTTTACCGATTTTTATTACTACTCTATTTATAAGCGAAGACTTCACCTAGCTCATCATTATTGGTAAAGGTACAGTGTTGATCGATCAATTCTCCCGTGCCGATATTGATAATCATTCCATGTACCGCAAGATCATTACGTTCTTTCCATGCGTTTTGGATAATCGACGTCGCACAAAGATTGAAAACCTGTTCTTGTACGTTGAGCTCGATTAAGCGATCTACTTTTTTATCATGTTCCTGGATCGCATCGATCTCTGCGCTATGTAAGCGATAGACATCCTTGATATGGCCCAACCAGTTGTCGATAATACCATACTGCTTACGGCTTAAAGAAGCCGCAACACCACCGCAGCCATAGTGACCAGCGATAATCACATGTTTTACTTTCAGCACATTCACGGCATAGTCTAATACGGAAAGCATACTCATATCCGAGTGAATGACCATGTTGGCAATATTACGGTGAACAAAAACTTCCCCCGGCTTAGTACCTGTCAATTCATTTGCGGGTACACGGCTATCTGCACAACCGATCCAAAGAATTTCCGGATTTTGACCTTTAGCAAGTTGTTGGAAGCGTCCCGTAGCGTCATTCTTTACAAATTCCATCCACTCTTTATTTCCCTTTATGATATTGTCAAATCCTATTTTTAAATCTTTATTTTCCATATTCTTCTTATTTCACTCTTGCCCAAAGGCATCGTTTCGATTTTATTATAATAATACAAATGTCTAAATTCATTGTTTACTTCAAACAACTTATTTTTTATTGAAAATCTGTTCTTGATGTTCAATAATCCTTCCTCTTGTTTCAACCAAGGGTGCTGGTAGAACGATGGAAGGTAATGGCTTACGCGATACGTCGAAAACCTTTCCCTTATGAGGAGGGTTTTTTATAGACAACCTGCAAAAGCTCGATGTCTTTTCCCTTACTTCTCGCGTTCTGCTCAAAATCTTTTATGACTTCGATGACATCCTTGTCTATAAATTTACTGAATGTTCCATCGATGCGGATCTTACTGATAGATTTTGGTAAGCTGTATAATTTCTGTTGGATAGGAACCTTGTTCAAAAAGGATACTTCCTCCGCTAATGTAATGACGGCCTTATCTTCTTCATTGTCTTTTTCAATATTATATTTGAAAGCATTTTTCATATTTGCTCTCAAAATATAGAATGTCGCCACGACAATACCTATTCCTACACCCATAAGAAGGTCGGTAAACACGATCGCTACAATGGTGACAAAAAATGGAATAAATTGATCTAAGCCTTTTTTGTACATTGAGGTGAATAGGCTTGGTTTAGCCAATTTATACCCTGTATGGAGAAGGATAGCCGCTAAACAGGCCAAAGGAATCATATTCAGCATTGTTGGGATAGCGAGCATAGCGACCAATAGCCACATACCATGCATGATAGCAGACTGTCTTGTTTTTCCACCTGCATTGACGTTTGCTGATGAGCGTACGATAACGGATGTCAATGGTAGACCGCCTAGAAGTCCACTGGTCATATTACCGATTCCTTGTGCAACGAGTTCACGGTTGGTTGGCGTATTTCTTTTGTAAGGGTCTATTTTATCAACCGCCTCGATACTCAATAAGGTTTCTAGACTTGCAATAATTGCAATCGTAAATGCAGCTATCCACACATCTTTGTTGACAATCTGTGTGAAGTCCGGTAGGGTAAATAATCCTGTGAATTCAGCAAAAGAACCTACAATAGGGACCAGAACAAATTGTTTATCATGCAATTGGAGTGCTGAGCCGTTGAAAAAATAAGCTAAGCTTACGCCCAGAATCACGACAACCAATGGGGCCGGAACCTTATTAAGCTTTGGAATAGATGGCCAGAAGATTAGAATTGCCAATGATAGTGCACAGATGATCAATGCACCAAAGTTGATCGCAGAGGCGATCGTATCAAAATAGGCGCCAATACCATGTCCATTGTCCATTTCGAAGGCATGTGTTTCCACTAAGCCCAATGCCAAAGGAATCTGCTTCATGATAATTGTGATGCCGATCGCGGCAAGCATACCTACAATGACCGCTGAAGGGAAATAATTGCCGATCATCCCGGCTTTTAATATACCAAGAATGACCTGTACTACACCAGCGATCACGACGGCAAGTAGAAAGGTTTCATATGCGCCCAGGCTTTGAATAGCACCTAAGACAATAACGGTAAGACCAGCAGCTGGCCCACTTACACTGAGTGGTGATTTACTGATTGAAGCGACAACGATTCCACCAATTACACCAGTCAATAATCCTGCAAACAATGGCGCACCAGAGGCCATTGCAATTCCCAAACATAATGGAAGTGCCACCAAAAACACCACAACACTAGCAGGGAAGTCATATTTTAAGTCTCTTTTCGATAGTTTCAGAAAAGCCGACGTACGAGTTCCAAACATAAAATTTGTGTTTATCTATAAATAAAGTTTTCATCAGGCAACCTTTAGTGAGCTGTAGCTGTGTATCGTTATATCATCTGACCTTCAATAACATTGACAACGTGTCTTGCTGAGAAAGCTAAACGATAAGATTCAACCGAACTAAAGCCGATAGGTTACTTCAGAAAAATCAAGGATACCGCACATGCTTTATCTTTTGCATGCGGGTCGATGGAAGTACATCCCCGAGGGATGCCTTTATTAACAGTTAGGAGGCGGTGTTGGAACCGTAGGATGGAAAGCTAAAATGCTTTTCTCATTTTTAAGATAATTCTTCTGTTTTCCTTGGTTCTCAACGATAATGGTTTCAAATACAATAGGTTCTTCTGTTTTTGTATTGAAAAATTTTGAGGCGGTTTCAAGTGTGTCGTTACTTGCACCGTTATTGTTTTCGATTTCCAGTTGTAAAACGACCTGTAAGATGGTGCTTTGATCTAAGCTGTTGGAAAAAATAGGCGAAATAGAGATGGCCATCTTTGTGAAAAAGATGATAGCACAAAGGAATGCTGCCACAAATCTAAACCGCTTATTTAACATTTTTTATTACCTTTAATCTTACTGTTTACATCGTAAAAATAGTAATTCTATGTTAAATTCAAATTAATAGTGCACTAAAAATAAAATTTGGCACGAAATTGTGACGAAGAGATTATTTTTTGAAAAGTTTTCAATTTTCTTTGATTTATAAATATTAAGCCTTTCGTATGGCAAATAAAGAACAATTTATTGAGAAGGTCCAGGCCTCCTATAATCCCAAGGGAGCATTTATCTATCTGGGAGCGGGAATGCTCAATGGTGAAATTTTGGCTGAGGCAAAAGTGAATCTAGCCTTGAAAATGATGAACCGTCACGGACTTATTGCCGGGGCCACCGGAACCGGTAAAACGCGTACGCTACAATTAATCGCCGAACAGTTGTCGGATGCCTCTGTACCTGTATTTATGCTGGATGTCAAGGGCGATTTATCAGGCTTAGCAGAACCAGGTGTCACCAATCAGGCCCTTATTGATCGGGGAAACGCCGTGGGCGTGCCGTTTGAGCCGTCGTCATTTCCCGTTGAACTGTATTCACTTTCTGGCAATAAGGGGATTCCTATGCGGATTACCGTAGAAGATTTCGGACCTGTCTTGCTGGGCCGGATCCTGGAACTCAATGAAACACAAACAGGGGTATTGGCCGCAATGTTTAAATATGCGCAAGATCATCAAATGCCATTGATCGATTTTTCAGATACCAAAAAACTGCTAAGCTACCTTTCAGAAGGACCTGGTAGCGAAGAAATCAAAAACGATTATGGTAAGATTAGTTCCGCCAGCTCGGGAACTATCCTGCGTAAGATCGTCGCTTTGGAGCAGCAAGGTTTGGCTCATATCTTTGGCGAGAAAGAGTTTGATATCAACGATTTGTTTCAAAAAGTAGATGGGAAAGGCGTGATTAGCCTGTTGAATATTTCCGATGTGCAAGATCAACCTGTACTGTATTCTACATTCTTATTGAGTTTATTGGCACAATTGTTTAAAAATATGCCCGAAATTGGCGACCTGGATAAACCGAAGCTGGTCTTTTTCTTTGATGAAGCCCATCTGCTGTTCAACGGAGCTCCTAAAGCCTTTTTGACACAGGTGGATCAGATTATTCGTCTTATCCGTTCGAAGGGGATAGGTGTTTTCTTCTGTACACAGTCTCCAACCGATGTACCGGAGTCTGTATTGGCGCAATTGGGAAATCGGGTGCAGCATGCATTGCGTGCCTTTACACCCAACGATGCTGAAAACTTAAAGAAGACAGTCAAAACGTATCCAAAATCTGATTTTTATGAAATTGATCAGATGTTGACCGCTTTGGGGACGGGACAGGCATTGATTACCGTATTGAACGACAAAGGTATTCCTACAGAGGTTGTTGCTACGCATTTGGTACCAGCACGTGCCGTGATGGGGCCTGCAGCTGATGCAACAATCAACCAGATTATCAATCAGTCTGATTTGAAAGCTAAATACCAGGAGCGACAGGAAAATCGTTCTGCAGCTGAAATCATAGATGAAAGAATGCAGGCCGCTGAGCAGGAACAACAACGTGCGGCACAGGAAAAAGAAGCAGAGAAGGCAAGTCGGCCTTCTTCCAGAAGACAGACGCCTTTGGAGGCTGCACAACGAACTGCGACAACGACGCTAGCACGGGAAGGAGTTAAGTTGTTGGGCAAATTAGCGACGGGTTTATTAAACGCATTTTTAAAAAAGAAATAACAATAATTTTTTGATTCTTTTCGTTTCAATACTATACCTTTGAAGGTGGAGCTGAACTTAGCTAAATTTGCTTTTAAGGGCAAATTTAGCTAAGTTTGCGGACGAAAAGAAAATTCTATTAACGCAATTTAAATATGAGTAAACCAACCCTTTTGATTTTGGCAGCAGGAATGGCTAGCCGGTATGGTTCTTTAAAACAAGTCGACAGTTTTGGCCCACACGGCGAGACAATTATTGACTATTCAATTTACGATGCCATTTGCGCAGGATTTGGAAAAGTTGTCTTCATTATCAGGGAGGAGTTCCTAGATAAAATGAAAGAAGTTTTTGATGAAAAATTGAAAGGTAAAATAGAAGTAGATTACGCTTTTCAAGATTTTGACCTAACGAAATTTGGCGTTAACCACGTTATCGAAAGAACTAAACCTTGGGGTACTGCCCATGCGGTGATGAGCGCTAAGGATAAAGTGCATGAACCTTTTTGTGTAATCAATGCAGACGATTTCTATGGTTCGGATTCTTTTCAAAAAATGGCCGAATTCTTAACAACCGAAGTCTCTGATGAGCAAATGTCATTGATGGGCTTCCAGGTTGGAAATACCATGTCTGATTATGGTTATGTTTCACGCGGAGTATGTGAGGTTACCCCTTCTGGACATATGGAAAGTGTAACTGAACGTACAAATATATACTACAAAGGTGAAGGTGACGATCGCAAAATCGTTTATGAAGAAAATGGTGTTGAAACAGACCTAGATCCAAAAACCCGCGTTTCGATGAACTTTTGGGGCTTTACACCAAAGATTTTCGAAGTGGCGCAGGCGATGTTCCCTGCATTTGTTGAGGAAAATAAGGAGAATTTAAAAGCAGAATTTTTCATTCCTTCCGTACCGGATTATATGGTGAAACATAAGTTGGCTGATTTTAAAGTGATCCCAACTTCTTCGAAATGGTTTGGCGTAACTTATAAAGAAGATAAACCTATCGTACAAGAATCGATTTCGAAATTAGTAGCTGATGGAATATATCCTGAAAAGTTATTTTAAGAGCTAAAAGAAATAGCTTATCTTTCACCTGTATTGTCAAGCAATACAGGTTTTTTTTTGACCTGTGCGCTAGATTAATTGAGCGGAAATAGATCTTAGATGAAAAAAATTCTTAAAGTGTTTGGTTATATTATTTTAGGATTGTTGTCTTTTTGTGTGCTCTATATTGTTGCTGAATACAGCCTGTCAAGAATTTCGGCTCCAACGAAGAATATAGACGAAGAGAAGACGATTCAGGTTTTTGTTCAGTCCAATGGCATTCATACCGATATTGTATTGCCTGTCGTTAACGAAGAGATGGATTGGTCGCAACTATTTCCCTATGGGAATACAGTTGGGAAACATAGCGGATATCGGTATGTAGGTATCGGTTGGGGTGATAAAGGATTCTATTTGGACACACCAGAATGGAAGGATTTAAAAGCATCGACGGCCTTTGTTGCTGCCTTTGGATTGGGGGAGTCTGCCATGCATGTGACCTATTACAATTCGGTTCAGCAGGATGAGTTATGTTTTGCTTATCAGATCAGTAGATCCCAATATCGGGATCTGATAAAATATATAGAAGATTCGTTGGATCGAAATCAAGCGGAAACTATTTTGGTGAAAACAGATGCACAGTATGGTGACTCAGACGCTTTTTATGAAGCAAAGGGAGCCTATAGCATGTTTTATTCCTGCAATACCTGGACAAATAATGCCTTAAAGAAGGCAGCTATGCCAGCAGGTATTTGGGCTACTTTGGACAAAGGAATCTTAAGTCACTATAAGGATAAGAAGTAGCTGGAAATGCATAAGTGTATTGCGGTGAAGGTTAAACGAGATAGTGAAAGTAATAGACATAAAAAAGCTCCGGGAATAATCCTGGAGCTTTTTTTATGAGGAGGAGTGATTATTTCACTTCTTCGTAATCTACGTCAGTTACATCATCACCACCTTGGTTTCCACCTTGAGCTTGACCTGCATCACCTTGAGGTTGTTGTGCACCACCTTGAGAAGCAGCATACATTTCTTCAGAGGCAGCATTCCAAGCATTTTGCAATTCTTCAGAAGCAGCGTCGATATCAGCAAAGTTTTTCGCTTCGTAAGCAGCTTTTAATTTTGTTAAGCCAGCTTCAATTGGCGCTTTTTTATCTGCTGAAATTTTATCGCCATATTCTTTCAATTGTTTTTCAGTTGAGAAGATTAAAGCGTCAGCTGCATTTACTTTGTCAGCTTCTTCTTTCATTTTTTTGTCAGCATCAGCATTTGCTTCAGCTTCTTCTTTCATGCGTTTGATTTCGTCGTCAGACAAACCTGAAGATGCTTCGATACGGATATTTTGTTCTTTTCCAGTAGCTTTATCTTTTGCAGATACTTTGATGATACCATTCGCATCAATATCAAAAGTAACTTCGATTTGAGGAACGCCACGAGGAGCTGGTGGAATGTCATTCAAATGGAAACGGCCGATTGTACGGTTTTGGTTTGCCATAGGACGTTCACCTTGTAAGATGTGAATTTCTACAGATGGCTGATTGTCTGAAGCAGTAGAGAATGTTTCCGATTTTTTAGTTGGAATTGTTGTATTTGCTTCGATCAATTTAGTCATCACACCACCCATTGTCTCAATACCTAATGAAAGTGGAGTAACATCCAATAATAAAACGTCTTTTACTTCACCTGTCAATACACCACCTTGGATAGCAGCACCTAAAGCTACAACTTCATCTGGGTTTACACCTTTAGAAGGCTCTTTTCCGAAGAATGCTTTTACAGCATCAACGATTGCAGGGATACGAGTAGAACCACCTACTAAGATAATTTCATCAATATCAGATTTGCTGAAACCAGCATTTTTCAATGCAGACTCACAAGGAGCAATTGTTCTCTTGATCAAGTCAGCAGCCAAAGCTTCAAATTTAGCGCGTGATAATGAACGAACTAAGTGTTTTGGACCAGTTGCATCAGCAGTGATATATGGCAAGTTGATTTCAGTAGAAGTTGCGCTTGATAATTCAATTTTCGCTTTCTCAGCTGCTTCTTTCAAACGTTGCAATGCCATTGGGTCTTTTTTCAAGTCAAAGCCATTGTTTTCACTTTTGAATTCTTCGTTCAACCAGTTGATGATTACGTTATCAAAGTCATCACCACCTAAGTGTGTATCACCGTCAGTAGATTTAACTTCAAATACTCCGTCACCTAATTCTAATACCGAAACGTCATGTGTACCACCACCACAGTCAAACACAACAATTTTCATGTCTTTGTGTGCTTTGTCTAAACCGTAAGCTAAAGCTGCAGCTGTAGGTTCGTTGATGATACGTTTTAC
>NZ_DKSP01000077.1:62975-63172 GCF_002472745.1 Sphingobacterium sp. UBA7253
TCGTTGATGATACGTTTTACAGATAAACCAGCGATTTCACCAGCTTCTTTTGTTGCTTGACGTTGTGCGTCGTTGAAATATGCAGGAACTGTAATAACAGCTTCAGTTACTTCTTGACCTAAGAAATCCTCAGCTGTTTTCTTCATTTTTTGAAGAATCATGGCAGAGATCTCTTGTGGTGTATATTTGCGGTCATC
>NZ_DKSP01000200.1:0-26385 GCF_002472745.1 Sphingobacterium sp. UBA7253
TGGTTATCGCAGCACAGGACCATCGGTGAGCCCGGCCCATCGGTAGCTGTTCCGCAAACGGTAGCAGTCCTGCAACCACAACTGTCACTGTTCTCAGTGGTATGGAGCATCCTTGTAGCCGAGGGGAATTGTAATCCAGTGGACAGCACTCATACAGCCTTCACTGACCGTGTCAAACCTTATTGCTTTTCACCAGTGTCCTATAACCACATATCGGTAAGTACTGCAAGGGCTACTCGTAATTATTGGGGGATATCCTGTCCTGCTACTATCCTTGTCAAG
This sequence comes from Sphingobacterium sp. UBA7253, assembly GCF_002472745.1. Classification (NCBI taxonomy): domain Bacteria; kingdom Pseudomonadati; phylum Bacteroidota; class Sphingobacteriia; order Sphingobacteriales; family Sphingobacteriaceae; genus Sphingobacterium; species Sphingobacterium sp. UBA7253. The sequence goes on from NZ_DKSP01000200.1 coordinate 283, forward strand.
CTATATTGTTTTTCATCTGTATCGTATTGCTGTATATCAATTGGCCTTGCAGTAGCTACTTTTAATAAGCAGTTGTATATGCTGTCCGACTGTTGGGAAGTATTCAGGTAATGGTTACAGATATAGCTCTCAGTATTACATGCTATACAGCTATTCTACTCTATTATTAAGCTTTATTGGCAAATGTCATTAACCACATAACTTGATCTTCTTATTTACACATCCCGATCAGGAACGTAATATAACATTATACCTGCAGCTATACCTTTGTGTATTTACAATTGTATAACGATAGCAAATGCAGCTCGATATTCCCTGCTAGAGTAAACGGCTGTGATGACTGTTATCCCCATCAAGGATTTCATTATTGAAAACTTTGTGGCTAGTGAATATCGATTGAAAAACAACGAAGATAAAAAATTAGGCAATCGTTTGTGTAGATTAAGCAAACGATTGCTTTCAAGTTTCATTTTTTATTTAGAAAAAAGTGTTATATTATTGTTATAGAGATTAAGTTCTTACATGAGAACCAAATATAAATCCAATCCAAAAGGATTTTTCTATTGACTGTTTAGTTTGTTTTAAAATAGGTGATTTTTTAGAGGGACCAATTGGTCCCTTTAAATTTATATGAACTTTAAATTATGGATTCTAGAAGAGATTTTCTAAAAAAGGCCGGAATATTGTCATCACTGGCTGTTTCACTTCCTACTTTGGTCAATGCCAATACGGCAGCAGGGTCGTTTAATATGTGTGGCTATGCAGCTCCAAAAATTGATAAAGTCAGAGTAGCAGTGATTGGACTGGGCATGCGCGGTCCTGGTGCTGTTGAACGGTTGTCCTTTATTGAGGGATGCGAAATTGTCGCACTTTGCGACAAACATCCGGATCGGGTTGAGCGCGCAACAAAAATCGTTACATCGAAAGGTCTAACAGCTCCGAAAGCGTATTCAGGTGAAGATGGTTGGAAATCCCTGTTGAAAGAAGAGAAACTCGATCTGGTCTATATTTGTACGCCTTGGGATTATCATACTCCGATGAGTATTGCCGCGATGAAAGCGGGTAATCATGTGGCTTGTGAAGTGCCGATCGCTTTGACGATCAAAGATTGTTGGGAGGTCGTGAAGACATCTGAAGCGACTAAAAAGCATTGTATGATGCTGGAAAATTGCTGTTATGATTTCTTCGAAATGCTGACATTGAATATGGTGCGCCAAGGCTTGTTTGGCGAACTCGTTCATGCCGAGGGTGCTTATATTCACGATTTGCTGGATCTTAATTTTGCAAAGAATGGCTATGATAACATGTGGCGCCTGAGAGAAAATATAAAATTAAATGGAAATCTATATCCTACTCATGGTCTTGGGCCTGTGGCACAATGCTTAAATATCAATAGAGGGGATAAGATGGATCATCTTGTGGCAATGTCTTCCAATGATTTTATGATGGGAGAAAAAGCAAAAGAGCTAGCGGCCAAGGATTCTTTTTTTCAGGAATTTGTCGGAAAGAAATACCGTGGTAATATGAATACAACGCTTATCCGCACCGCAAAAGGAAAAACGATTATGCTGCAGCATGATGTTACTTCTCCTAGACCTTACTCTAGGCTGCATACACTGAGCGGTACGAAAGGATTTGCGCAAAAGTACCCTACGGAGAATATTGCTTTTGGCCATGAATTCATTACAGAACAGAAATTAAAAGAACTGTACGATAAATACACACCAGAATTGGTAAAATATATTGGTGAGCAGGCAAAACAGGTTGGTGGACACGGTGGGATGGATTTTATGATGGACTGGCGTCTGATAGACTGTTTGCGCAACGGATTACCTTTGGACCAGGATGTCTATGATGCTGCTTCATGGAGCTGTATCGTGCCATTGAGTTTTGAATCTGTAGAAAAGAACTGTAAAACAGTTGATGTACCGGATTTCACAAAGGGTGCATGGAAAAATAATACGCCGGTAGAAATCACGTTAAAAGGCGGTGGAAATACGCCTATTCGTGCTAGATCAGCGAAAAAAGAAAATATACAACTGGGCGTATAGCCCTCTTATATAAAATGACTTATTGAAGGGGAACTTTTTATTGTTCCCCTTTTATGTTTATCTTTAATTATGTTATTCAATCTGACTCTAATTACCTGTTTATCGTTATTTTCCACCAAGGATACACTTTCCTGTTGTGTTGGGGAAAATATACCTACGCGCGCAGGTCTGATAAAATCCCAAATTGCGCAGTTAAAAAGTAAGACTACGGACAAGATGATATTAGTCGAAGGGGGCAAATTTTTGATGGGAAGTTCGAATTTTGAAGATAGTAAGCCTTTACATCAGGTGCAACTGAACTCATTTTATATGGACGAACATGAGGTCACAAATGCACAGTTTGCGCAGTTTGTAAAGGAGACAGGTTATGTAACTGTTGCTGAGCGGGAACTGGATCCGAAAGATTTTCCAGGGGTGGACCCCAAAATGTTAGTTCCGGGATCGGCTGTATTTTCCAAACCTAAAGAACTCAATTCATTAAACAATTATCTGATGTGGTGGGAGTATGTCCCTGGTGCAAACTGGCAACATCCCGAGGGACCGAATAGCTCGATAAAGGATAAAATGAATCATCCGGTTGTTCAGGTTGCCTATGAAGATGCTGCAGCTTACGCGAAATGGGCAGGTAAACGATTACCTACAGAAGCGGAGTGGGAATATGCGGCTAGAGGACGTAAAGATGCAAACGATGACTTGTATTATTGGGGCAAGGACTTGAAGCCTAATGGTAAATGGACCGCCAATATTTACCAGGGAAAATTTCCTGTACAAGATTCAAAGGAGGATGGCTTTGAGGGGACTGCGCCTGTAAAATCATTTCAGGCAAATGCGTTGGGACTGTACGATATGGAAGGGAATGTGTGGGAATGGTGTGCTGATTTTTATAGACCCGATTATTATCAGCATAGTACAACTGCTAACCCCAAAGGACCACAAGATTCTTATGATCCGCAGGAACCAAATCTTGAAAAACGCGTTCAGCGGGGAGGGTCATTTCTTTGCAATGATCAATATTGCGAAAGGTATAAAGCCGGAAGCAGAGGAAAAGGGGAGGTTAACAGTCCGACAAATAATGTTGGCTTCCGCTGTGTAAAAGATATAAAATAGAAAAGGCTTGCATTTGCAAGCCTTTTCTATTTTATTGATATGTCTTATTGTGCATTCAAAAACATTGATTTTTGATTGTACAATTCTCTGAAATAAGGATCCTGAAGATCTTTGATAAAGCGAATTGCTTCACCAGTTGATTTCATCTCAGGGCCTAATTGCTTGTCTACTTCAGGGAATTTATTGAAAGAGAATACAGGTTCTTTAATCGCGTATCCTTTCAGTTTACGTTCTATTGTAAAGTCTTTCAATTTATTAACACCCAACATAACCTTAGTTGCAATATTGATGTAAGGAACATCATAAGCTTTAGCGATGAAAGGAACCGTACGTGATGCGCGTGGATTAGCCTCGATAACATATACATTTTCACCTTTTACAGCAAACTGAATGTTTAATAGACCTCTTACGTTCAATGCTTTTGCTAGTTTAACGGAATATTCTTCCATTTTATCCTGAACAGCTTGTGATAGGCCAAATGGAGGCAATACAGCTGAAGAGTCTCCTGAGTGGATACCGGCAGGTTCAATATGTTCCATCATACCAATGATGTGTACATCTTCACCATCACAGATTGAATCTGATTCAGCTTCTTCTGCACGATCCAGGAAGTGGTCGATCAGGATATGGTTTCCAGGAAGGTTTTTCAACAAGTTGACAACAGCTTTTTCTAGATCTTCATCGTTGATAACAATGCTCATGCCTTGTCCACCCAATACGTAAGAAGGACGAACCAATACTGGATATCCAACTTCGTTTGCAACTTGTAATGCTTCTTCTGCTGAAGTTGCCACACCGTATCTTGGATATGGAATTTCCAATTCTTTCAGTAGATCGGAGAAACGGCCACGGTCTTCTGCCAAGTCCATATTCTCAAATGAAGTACCGATGATTTTTACGCCAAGTTGCTCTAGACGCTCAGCCATTTTAAGGGCTGTTTGTCCACCCAACTGAACGATAACACCTTCTGGTTTTTCTAATTCGATGATCTCACGTACATGCTCCCAGAATACGGGCTCGAAGTATAATTTGTCAGCCATATTGAAGTCTGTCGATACAGTCTCCGGGTTACAGTTAACCATAATCGCTTCGTAACCACATTCTTTAGCCGCCAATAAACCGTGTACACAGGAGTAATCGAACTCGATACCCTGACCGATACGGTTAGGACCTGAGCCTAAAACGATGATTTTCTTTCTATCTGAAGAGATTGATTCGTTTTCTTCTTCGAAAGTTGAATAGTAGTATGGTGTTTGTGCAGGGAATTCTGCAGCACAAGTATCTACCATTTTGTAAACACGGTTGATACCTAGCTCCTTACGACGATCGTAAACTTGATCCTCTGTTACATTTCCTAGTAACCATGCGATTTGTACATCTGAATAACCTTTTTGCTTTAAGGTCATGAAGAAATCGCGTGGAATATTATTCAATTGATAACGACGTAATTCTTGCTCAAGGTGTACCAACTCTTGGATCTGTACTAAGAACCATTTGTCGATACGTGTTGCCTTACGGATAGATTCCAAAGGAACACCTAATTCGAAAGCATCTTTGATATGGAATAAACGGTCACCACTTGGATGTTCCAAACTGTCCATGATCTCGTCAAGGTTTCTCCATTGACGACCGTCAGCACCTAAACCAGCGCGGCCAGTCTCCAATGATTGACAAGCTTTCTGTAAAGCTTCGATAAATGTACGGCCGATTGCCATTACTTCACCTACTGCTTTCATCTGTAGACCTAATTCCTTGTTTGCTCCTTTGAATTTATCGAAGTTGAAACGAGGGATCTTAACGATCACATAGTCTAATGTTGGTTCAAAATATGCGGATGTTGTCTTTGTGATCTGATTTTGCAATTCATCCAAGTTGTAACCAATCGCCAATTTAGCAGCAATCTTCGCAATTGGATAACCCGTTGCTTTCGATGCTAAAGCCGAAGAGCGTGATACACGTGGATTGATTTCGATGGCAATAATTTCTTCGTTTTCTGGGTTTACAGAGAACTGAACGTTACAACCACCTGCAAATGTACCAATTGAACGCATCATCAGAATAGCCTGATTACGCATGTCTTGATAACATTTGTCTGACAATGTCATGCCCGGTGCAACAGTGATTGAGTCTCCAGTGTGGATACCCATTGGATCGAAGTTTTCAATGGTACAGATGATGATAACATTGTCGTTGGTATCACGAAGTAATTCCAACTCAAATTCTTTCCAGCCCAATACCGCTTGCTCTACCAAAACTTCGTGTGTTGGTGAAGCATGTAAACCTCTATTTAAGGCTGCGTCAAAATCTTCTTTTCTGTGAACAAATCCACCTCCTGTACCTGCAAGAGTATAAGATGGACGTATAACAAGCGGATAGCCAATTTCTTGTGCCGCTTCTTTACCTTCAAGGAATGAGTTTGCAATTTTGGATGTTGCAACGCCCACACCGATATCAACCATTAATTGACGGAATTCTTCACGGTTTTCAGTTTTTTCAATGGCAGCAACATCAACACCGATAACTTTTACGTTGTATTTTTCCCAAAGACCTAGGTTAGAAGCTTCGATACATAAGTTCAAAGCAGTCTGGCCACCCATGGTAGGAAGTACAGCGTCAATGTTGTGTTTTTGCAAAATTTCTTCAATACTTTCGCATGTTAATGGAAGTAAGTAGACATTGTCTGCAACAACTTTGTCCGTCATGATTGTTGCAGGGTTTGAGTTGATGATGGATACTTCAATACCTTCTTCTTTCAATGAAAGAGATGCTTGAGATCCAGAATAATCAAATTCACAAGCTTGACCGATAACGATGGGACCTGATCCGATGATTAAAACCGACTTAATGGAAGTGTTTCTTGGCATTATATCTAGTTCAAAAAATTAAATTTCCTATTGTAAATCTGAGCAAAGACAATCAAAAGTAGCTCATGGGGAAGGGTCATTCCGACTGCTTTGTCGGAGTGCAAAGTTACATTTTAAATTTTGAAAATTAACTATTTATTTTAAGAATATTTCAAAAAAAAATGTAGTTTTTTAGAAAAGTGGTCCTGAAAAAACAAAAACGAGTTGGAAAACATAAGCAGTATGTTTTCCAACTCGTAGGCAATAATGGGGCTGATTTGTTTAATAAACGATGATTTCGTCCGTAAACAAGTAGCCTTTTTTTGGATTGCTGGCTTTGATTTTTATATAACGGGCCTGTTGGGCTTTGTCAAGTTTGAGTTCAAACCTTTTGAAAGTCAACTTGGATTCTTTATCGGATATGTCATTTTTGATTGTTCCTACAGATCTGAAGGTACGGCCATTATCCGAAAGCAGGACTTCCATTTCTCCTGGCATATAAACGCCGGGGCCGATCATCTGCATAAAATTCATGGCTACTTGGTGTATTTCCTCCCTGCGTTCCATATCCACGACAACATCAATCGGACTGGTGAATCCTTGCCATTGACCATCGTGATAGGAAAGACCGCCCATGATTCCGTTTGTTAAGGTAGAATCTTTTTGTGCTGGATATCCCGACCATGCTGTGTTGTACGTTACTTTTTTTCCAATAGCACGATGAATGTCAATATCAAAGGATAGGGTTGGACCGATTTTGATAGAATCTAGAAAATAAGCGGCATTGATATGACCTGTTGAGCTGAGTTCAAATGGTCCAGTATATGGTGTAGACAAGATTGTAGGCTCACTGCTATCAATGGTATATCGGATCTGATCTGTTTTTAGTTGCTCCGTTGTCAGCGTAATTTTATTGTTGTTTTTAGCAGCATTGTATGTTGCTGTATAAGCGACATTAAAGGAAGGACGATAATAATTGACGTTTAGATCTTGTAGTAGCTTATAATGTGATTGTAGTCTTCGCTGAAAGTCTGTCCAGCTTTTCCCATCTTTATTTGTCCAATTGACTTCCGCCAATGCCAGTGCACGTGGGAACACCATATATTCGAGGTGTTCGGTGGTAGGTACATATTCTGTCCATATATTCGCTTGTGCTCCGAGGATATGCTTGGCTTTGTCCCCTTGTATCGCAGCTGGAATAGGATCATACGAATAAACTTTATCTAATGTCAGGTAACCCCCGATGGCCTCAGGCTGTGTCCGTGGGTCTGTCTGATAAGAATCAAAATAGAGGTGTGAACCTGGAGTCATGATGACATCATGGCCTGCATTTGCGGCCTTTATGCCGCCGTCTTCACCGCGCCAGCTCATGACGGTAGCTCCTTCTGTGAGCCCCCCTTGAAGGATTTCGTCCCAACCGATCAGCTTTCTACCCTTGGATTGCAGGTATAGATCCATTTGTTTGATAGCATAACTCTGCAGTTCGTCAACAGATTTTAATCCTTCTTTTTGCATGAGCGCCTGATCTTTTGGGCAGGTTTCCCAATGCTTCTTCTCAGCTTCATCACCGCCGATATGAATGTACTGGGAAGGGAATATCGTGAGTACTTCATCCAAAACATTTTTTAGAAATTCAAAGGTTTTTTCATTGCCGATACAGAATTCTCCCTGACTATAGGGCTTTCCGGAGCAAGAGAGTTCGGGATATACGGCCAATACTTCTTCCGAATGTCCGGGCATTTCTATCTCAGGAATTACATTGATTCCTTTACGGGCTGCATAGTCGACCAATTCGCGTGCTTCTTCCTGGGTATAGAATCCACCGCTGGCATTTGGCTTACCTTTTTCTACATACTGACGACCATTGTTCCACCAATCTTTCCAGCCCGTATGTGTACGCCAGGCCGCCTTTTGTGTTAACTCCGGATATTTCTTAATCTCCAATCGCCATCCCGCTCCGTCGGTTAAATGCCAATGAAAATTGTTGAATTTGTAGATGGCCATGATGTCGATATACTTTTTGACAAAAGATAGTGGCATAAAATGGCGCGATACATCCAGGTGTAAGCCACGGTAGGCAAATCGTGGCTCATCGACTATAGTCGCATAGGCTATTTTACTTGGATCAGCTTGTAGATAGCCCAATTGAACCAGTGTGTAAATCCCATTGATAACCTGGGGTACATTCCAGGCCCTGAGTAGCAGGCCTTTTTCATCGATTTGGATGGAATAGGCGTTCTTGCTAAGGTTATCTGCATCGACTGCTTTAATAATGCGAAAGCCTTCTTTTGGGCCTTTTTTATTTTTCTTGAGTACTTCGACAGCTAGGCTTTTGATAGCTGGGTGTTCAGTAAGCAGTTGTGTCGCCTCCTGAAATTCATCTGAAACAACAACCTGAAGATGTGTAGGGATAGCGTATGTTCCCGTAGCCAATGTGATTTTCGAAGGTTTGGGTATAATGTCAAAGTTGGTTTGGGCATGTGCAGTAAAGATGGTTGCACCCCCAAGTAACAACATGGATAAAGATCGGCTCAGTCGCATAGTTTTGTTATTAGATTAATGATAATCAACACAAATATCCTAATTTTTGTTTCATAATTCTATTATTGGTGGCAATCGGTCATTTTTTATGATATAAAACCAACAAATTGACGGTTAGAAATTACATTTTTAATCCTTAACTTTGTTGTATGATTGAACTTCCAGTTATTCCGGCAACTCCTGCACAACGCAAGCCTGATTGGTTGCGTGTCAAATTGCCTGTTGGTAAAGAGTATAGACATGTCAGAAGTCTTGTAGACGAGCATAAATTACATACAATTTGTGAGAGTGGAAATTGCCCGAATATGGGCGAATGTTGGGGCGCTGGAACGGCAACCTTCATGATTTTGGGAAATATCTGTACACGTTCTTGTTCATTTTGTGCGGTAGCAACAGGTCGTCCTCTGGCGGTTGATTTGGATGAACCTAATCGTGTCGCTAATTCTGTCAAGTTAATGCAGGTAAAACACTGTGTGATCACTTCGGTGGATCGTGATGACCTAAAAGATGGTGGTTCGGTAATATGGGCGGAGACAATCAACGCAATCCGTAGAGAAAGCCCAGAAACAACCTTAGAAACACTTTTGCCAGATTTTAAAGGACAATGGGATAATTTGGACCGCGTAATCGCAGTACGTCCCGAAGTTGTTTCGCACAACCTCGAAACTGTCCGTCGTTTGACAAGAGAAGTTCGCGTTCAGGCTAAATACGATCGTTCACTCGAGTGCCTACGCCGCATTTCTGAAGCTGGACTCCGTACAAAATCAGGTATTATGCTTGGCTTAGGTGAAACTGAGGAAGATGTTATCGAGGCAATGCAAGATTTATATAACGTCGGGGTACATATTTTGACATTGGGTCAGTATTTACAGCCTACGAAAGCTCACCATCCTGTAATCGAATGGATTACACCTGCACAGTTTGAGAAATATCAGAAAATTGGTTTAGAAATGGGATTCAAGTATGTGGAGTCAGGACCGTTGGTTCGTTCTTCTTATCATGCTGAGAAACATCTATTCGATATGCAATAGAGAATAGTTCTAAAGTGTTTTAACGAAAAATACTTTTTCGCAAGATATAAAAAGAAGCCTGAGTGATTTTTGCTCAGGCTTCTTTTTTTAATAGCTCAAGGCAATTGTTTCTTTTCGATGGAGTTTGATGCTTTAAAGGTTAAAAACTGTGCGGAGTAAAATTGTTCTCCCGCGAAGTTCAAATTCATTCTGGGAAATCATATTGGCCGTCATCAGATAAGTACGATAGTTTTTGATATTGGCCAAATTATTCATTTCCAATTCGAAATCCATTTTCCACTTGTTGACCTTGTAGCGCGTAAAAAAGTCTATGAAGGTATAACTTGCATTTTTCATGTTTGTTTGAAAGGTGGCAAGATTGCGCAGGTTTAGCCGCATAAAGCCATTTTTGAAGGGGCTGGTCGGAAAACCTATATTATGCATCATTGTGGTAGTTTTATTTTGGATCGTATTGTCCAGGCCCTGTTGTTTACTCCTGCTCCAATTGAATAGTCCTGAATAGGAAATGTTATAAGATTTAAAGACTTTAGCTTCTATACTGGGTTGAAATAGATAGCTCATACTTCGAATTGGGACTAAGGCATTGTTTAACAATTGATTGTATTTGAAGTGAGAAATGCTTCCTTTTAGTTTTAGGGTACTTGCCAGGGGGAAAATGTATTTATCGAACCCGATCTGAGAAGACCAGCGCTCCTGCAGGTTATCCATATTGACCAAGATATTTTCGGTGATGTTATTTTTTATAACGGAAGATAATATCGTGTTGGAAAGCGATCTTGAATAGCTAATACCAGCATTTGCAAATAATACTTTTAGGGTACGGGCTAAGTTATAATTGAGATTAAATGTATGTTTTTTGGATTCATTTAGCACTGCATTATTTTGGCTGAGCATTCTATAGTTCCGTAATACCGCACCGCGGTATATATCTTCTATGTTGCCAATGTCCTGCGCAAATTGATAGTTAAATTGAAAATAGTCTTCTTGAGAAACCTGCCATCTCGCTTTTAAATTAGGATTGATCAGCACGGAATTTTTGGACGTGGACAGCTGATGACTGACGTCTTCATAATGTGTAAATAAATAGGTGACCGGGATGTCGAGCTGGGTTTCAAACCGATTTGTTTTCCAGGAATATTGAGGAGTAATAAATGCTTGGGACCTGCTCCAATGCAGATCATTACGGGTATTATCGCCCAATGCTCGAATATGTTGATCATTATCCGCTATTGTAAGGAGCGAGTTGAAGTGTTGGCGATCTGTATTGAAGCCAATTTGATAGTATTGTTTGATTCTGCCTTTATTGAAGCGATAACCTGTACTGATCTCCGTAAAAAAGGAAGGAATTTCAATTTGCTGGCGGCTACTTTTATAGGGAATGCTATCGTTGAGTATTTCTGGAAAAACACCGGGATAGATCTGTAAAGTCTGTGGTTTATTACCATAATTTAAAGACCAGTTGATTGCAATAATGTCATTGTTTTTAAGTTGGGGTATATAGCTAAACAAGTTGCTGAATCCCTTGATGTGGTGTTTCTGGAACTGCTCGATCTGGCCTGAGGAGTTTGCCAACAATGCTGTTATATCTTTTTTTTCATACTCAAATGACAAGGCATTACTCGCATATTTCTTTTCCGTATTGGTGGATGCCGAAAGTCTGGCTGCGCCAAGCCATCGCGCTGTTTTCAGCTGATTTTGCTCATTAAAATAGACGTCGCCATCATCGAGCAGGTATTGTGTGCTTGAGGCATTATTTTGCCTATCGTTGTCGTATAAAACCTGAATATTTGATTTTAGCTGCCAGTGATTCTTAAGGTTATATAGGTTATTGGTGTTTAGCGAACCTGTATTGTTGAAATAATAGTTGTTTTTAGGAATATTTGGACTGCCTGTTGTGCTCGTCGCCAGGAGATTGTTGATGGGCGAGCTGCCAAACTTGGCCAGTAAAGAGGACTGATTGGCGCCGATGATATCTCCGGAAAGATCATTGCCAGTATTATTACCGCTGAGGACATTCAACATCTTAACTTTTTTGTTGAATAGGATTGAGTTCAATTCAGGATCATAGAGATTGGGCGTACCGACGCCAATTTTGGCCTGCCCAGTGAGTTTTAGTTTTGCTTCCTCTTTGATAACGAGATTTATGGCGACGTCGTCTGTAAATCTTTTATTTTTAAGGACTTTATAATGTTCGTGATTGTCGAGTACCTGAATGTCCTTTACCATTTTATGCGGGATTGTCCGTGTACCTACACCATAGCGATTTTCCAATAGATCGTCACCGTCAATGTAAAGTTTAGAAACGGTTTTGTCCTGGTATTTAATAAGACCCGATTCGGTAACTTCCATACCCGGAAGACGTTTGATTACGTCGCCTATATTTCGATCCTCTTCTTTGGCAAAAGATCCGACGTCGTAGGAGATCGTATCATTTGAACGGCTTACTTTAGGTTTGCTCTTTACAATGACATCTTGTAGTAGATTGGTTTTTGGTACGAGGGGGATCCGAAGATTGGATGTCTGCGTGCCAAGTTTGAGTTCAAATTTTTCGTAAGTAAGGTGATTGATCTGCAAGTAGAGGCTTGCATAGTCCTTTGTTAATGTAATTGTAAAACGCCCTTCTTTATCTGTCGGTTTGAAAGCGATGATTTTGTTGTCTGAAAGGATGTTGACACTGGCAAAGGGTACGGGATGTTGCGTCTTATCCACTTGGACCGTTCCACTAATCGTTTGCTGGGCAAAGGTTATTTGCCCAAGCAAAACGACTATAAATAAACATAAAAATACTTTCATTAAGGCGTCAGCTCTATCGGATTGTTGGTAACTTTTGAAGGTTTGTACTTATCGTCTCTTGAAATATTGAAACTCTTTATTTTTGACGGATCCAAAGCACCAGCAGGGGAGCCTCCTCCGGTGCCGGAACTGGATCTAACTGCAACCATACTTCCCGATGAACCTACACTGATGGTTCTGTTTTTTCCCGATTGGGCTTGCATATAAGCTTGTGGATTGGCCTTAAAGGCTTCCTGAACTTTTTTTACCTCTTCTGCAGTACTTACGATGGCGTTTTGCGGCAGGGCCACCGATGTTTTGCCATCCTCAATTTTGTCGAATCCGGCGTAAGCAAAAATCACTTCATTTTTTGTGTCACGAGCATCCAGAATTAGGCCAGGAAGACCATGAAGTTTCCACGGACCATAGGAAAACGGCAGTTCGGTTGTAAACCAGGCGATATAGGTTCGGCCTTTGAATGTTGTTTTTGCGTTCTGGCAATTGTAGCCACCAATTTCTTTGCGGTCACCCAGTATTTCCCAATCTTGAATAGGGTAAACCTGTGGAATGGCAAAATTGTCACTGGCAACGCTGACCACTTCGGTCATTTTGTTTTGATTGGCGTCTAATAAATAGGAGGAGCTCGATGGTGTCGAACGAGTAGTAATGTTTAGTGTACCGTCGAAACTGGGGCCCTCCATTTGTTTTTTGACCTCATCTTGCATGCGCTTGGACGAATATGACGTGTAGTAGCTGGCCTGTTGATTCAGGTAAACGACTGTTTCATCGCGTATAAATTGATCCCGTTGGGTGCTATCATTTACATGCTTGAATTCGTAATGTACTTTAGCGATTGCTGGAGTACGCTCTTGTGCAAATAACAGCTGCGTCGTTAAGGATAATAGAAGTGGTAATGAATATTTCATAAATGTATGTTTATATCGTAAATATACGAAATATTCGTAATTAGGAAAATTTATTCTAAATTTTCCTTGTAATCCTCCCTAGGGCAGGTTACTGCAGGTGAATAAATGTTTGATTTGTTAGCTATCTTTTTTGTTAACTATTTCGCTTTGTCAGCGATATAAGTTTAGTGGACATGTTTAGGCATATGAGCTATTGTTATCGTTTAAACACAGTCTCACCTGCAATTACTGTCTGTTCTGTTTTTACATTTCGCAGTTGCTCATTCGGAATTTTCAAGATATCCTTTTCGAGGATAACAAAATCGGCATCTTTTCCCACTTCGATACTTCCTCTTTTTTTCTCCTGAAAACAGGAGTATGCCGCCCAGATTGTCATTCCTTTCAAAGCGTCTTCACGGCTTATCGCATCTTGCATCTGAAATCCGTGGCTAGGATATCCTTTTTTGTCGACGCGGGCTACTGCCGCGTGGAAACCATATAAGGGATTGAAATGTTCGACCGGAAAATCACTCCCCAATGCGAGTTTTCCATATTCTTTCAACAGATGCTTATAAGCGTAAGCGCCTTTCATGCGTTCTTCACCGAGTCGATCTTTGGCCCAGTACATATCGGAGGTTGCATGTGTGGGTTGTACAGATGGTATGATTTGATACTTTCGAAACTTATCAAAATCTGCAGGCGATATAATTTGGGCGTGCTCGATTCGCCATCTACGATCGTCGTTATTGTGGAAGTATTTGCCATAAATATCCAATATAATACGATTGGCCGAATCGCCTATCGCATGGGTATTTGCCTGAAACTTACTTTCGGCAATCTGTTTGATCATTGCTTCGTATTCTTGAGGGCTATGGAGGAGAAAGCCGTGGGTGGGGGCATCATGGTAATGCGCAAGGAGGCATGCACCACGGGATCCCAATGCGCCATCGGCGAGCAGTTTAAATCCTTTGATCTCGAAACGGTCTGTTTCATAGAAACCCTGATCGATAAATGACTTTATATTTTGAGGATTGCCTAGGATCATGGCATAATCTCTAATTTTCAACTGCCCTTCCCGATAGTATTTCTTTAGCAGATCGAGTCTTTCTTTTGATAAACCTGCATCTACAATGGAGGTAAGACCAACGGAAAGGAGGGAGTCTTGCGTTCGCTTGAGCATTCTTAGATATTCTTTTTCACTCGGAACCGGAATGGTCTTATTGACAAGATCCATTGCATTGTCGATCAAGAGACCATTGGGAGTATCATTAGTCCCGCCGACCACACCGCCGCGAATGATGGGGATACTCGTTAATTTTGCCCATTCGAGTGCTTTGGAGTTCGCAACCGCCGCATGATAATCTACACGTATGAGGTAAACGGGGATATCCGGGAAAGCTTTGTCGAGTAGGTCCTTGGTTGGGAAAGTTTTATCTTTCCAGCGATTTTGGTCCCAGCCACCACCGATCAGCCAAGTTTTGCCCGGGTTTTTTTGTTGGTAGTTTTTGACACGTTGAATAACCTCCTCGAAAGAATCGGTGCCGTTTAGGTCAACTTGATCCATTAGTTCGGCTTCGTCAAATAAATGCGCATGGGCATCGTAGAATCCCGGATAAATGGCCTTCCCCTGTGCGTCAATTTTTTCTATTGCTTTATACTTTCGCTGTATTTCTTCATCGGAACCAATGGCAATAAACTTACCATCTTTGACAGCAAAAGCATGTGCTGTACTAAAAGCCGAATCTACAGTATATACTTGCGCATGATAAACAATAAGGTCCACTTTCGTTTGCGGTGAACATGATATGATCGTCAAGCAGAATAAAAAAATGATTATTGGGAAGGTTTTCATAACCTAAAAATAGGAAAAAGCTTTTAATAAACTGAAACTAGACTTGGGGCTAGATTTGCTGGATATGCGGACTTGAGGTTTTGGCTGATCGAATTGCTTTAACTGATCGAATTGCTTTACGTGAGGCGCCTATGCTGAGTTGCCGCATATTGTTCGGACAGGAGACCATCTGTCAAGTTTTGAAAGGGGACGTGCAGGAAAAGTAATGAAAATACGAATTATCCAATAGACAAAAAAGGCTATCCAAATAACTTGGACAGCCTTTTTAATTCAAAAATCAAAATACGTGATTAACAGTACTCGTCAAATGCTGCAACTAAATTGTCAGCAATCATTTGTGCCGGGCGACCTTCAATCATATGTCTTTCAATCATGTGTACCAATTTCCCGTCTTTAAATAAAGCCATTGCTGGTGAAGATGGAGGGTAAGGCAACATGTAGTTACGTGCAGTGTTTACTGCATCAGTTTCCATACCTGCGAAAACAGTCACCAATTTAGCTGGGTGTTTTTCGTTTTTTACAGCAGCTTTTGCAGCAGGACGTGCATTTGCAGCAGCGCAACCACAAACAGAGTTTACAACCACAAAAACAGTTCCTTCTGATGCGATAGCCTGATCAACTGCTTCAGGTGTTTTTAATTCTTCGAATCCCGCATCAACTAACTCTTGACGCATTGGAGTTACTAAATATTCTGGATACATTATTTCTTAAGTAAAATGTTAATATTCTATTTTAATCGTATTTATAAAGCTTTCTGTCGCCGGGCAAGTATACTTACTCCGCATAAACAACATGCTATACTTTATTCCTACAAATATAGCTGTAAAAGGCTGCTTCGTCAAGACACTTGTCTCAAATCAATGTCAGAAAATCTTTTACAGCATGAAGTCCATTTTCAAGACGTTGGTCGCCGATCCCCGAAACAAGACGATAATTCGCATTAATGGCGTTCAATTCGTTTTTCCAGATCTCCATGAAATGTTCGCGCTGTTCGGGGAAATCCCGTAGTGGATCGTCCTGCCAGGGTAGATCGATATCCATCAGCAGATAAAGGTCATAAACATGTTGTTGAATTTTATCGGTGACTTCCGGTGGTGTATGTCCGAAAAGATGATCTGACCAAATTTTGACCGTAAGGAAGGTAGTGTCACAGATGAGAAGCTGTCCTTGTGCTAAATTGACCAGCGCTTCCTCCAAAGCGACCTGTCCATAAAACATATTGACTTCGTCCTGTAAGGTATATTTATTGTTGAGGCTTTGGCAATAATAACGTGAATATTCGGGCACGCATACTGTCTGAAATTCCTTGGCAAGAAATTGTGCCATCGTTGATTTTCCGGTGGACTCGGGGCCAACAACGGCAATTTTTATGAAATCTTTTCCCACATCGATCGTTTTGATAGGCAATATTACGCAAAATTTTTATAGGTTTTCTGCCAATCGCGATAGCCATTCCAAGCAATGAGTGTGAAAACAAGGTAGAGTACTGCGGTCAGCATAAGGTCTTTGTGTATATAGAGCGGGATATAACAAATATCCACAAATACCCATAAGAGCCAGTTTTGAAGTACTTTGCGTGTCATCAGAAATTGAGCAACAAAACTTACGGACGTGCAGAAAGCGTCAATATAAGGAACATCGGAATTTGTCTTGCTATCGAGGAGATAACCGATTGACAGTGTCAGGACGAGGATTGCCAGGAGGCAAAGGAGCAACTGCCCCTTGCTGGCTTTGACGATGGGTTTCTTTTTTTCTTCTTTTCGTTTTATCCAATAATACCAGCCATAAACAGCAGTAGACAGAAAGTAGAATTGCAGTACAGTATCTCCATATAGTTTGGCATCATAAAACAGAATAGCATAGGACGCCACACTGATGATACTAATCGGCCAGTTCCATATATTTTGCTTAGCGGCCAAATAGACACAAAGAAAGCCTGTCAGGGTACCTAACCATTCGAGCCAAGAGGTCTGGGCAAATTGACGTGCAATCTGCTGAAAAAGATCATGCATGTGGTGTATTAAAAATTACACCCTAAATATACAAAGTCTGCCTTATAGTCAATTATTGAACCTGTTTATTAGCACAATTGGTACTGGCAAAAGACTCGGGCTTGGCCTTAAAAACAAATCCCATACCCATAATATAGCCCATGGCTTCTTTCAGGGCAACATTTGACTGGAAATTTGGATTGGTGTTGATGTCGGCGTGGACTTCGAGGTCTACTTTGTGTTTTTCGAGGAGGGGGCAGAGTTGATAGGCTATATCGATGGATTTTTGGACTTCGAGTAGCATCCTTTCTTTAATGCTCATTCGGTGGTGCCTTTTGTCCCGTTGGATAAACATAAATCCACCTTTATGTTCCCGGAGAAAGACGATGACTGTTGCGAAGTCGATGATGCCTCTCTTGACTTGGGAATCGGTGCCGATATAAACCTTGAGCTTATTCCCTAGGGCATCTTCTCGTTTAATGACTTCTTCAACAGCATCGAAAATCGTGGAGCGAATGGATTCGCCATTGTATTTTTGCCATCTCATAGCGATATAAATTAGATATAAAAAAATTAAACTTCATCATTGACATAAATTTACTGAATTTCAATGAGCTAAGTGTTAATTTAGTTTTAAATAATTTATCCACATTAATGGTGTTTTACACCATAGGCCAGGTCTCCGGCATCACCGAGCCCAGGTACAATATAGGCTTTTGAGGTCAGTTCGTGGTCGACGTCACCAACCCATATATGCGCCGTGGGTACAAAAGCCTGAACGTGGTTTAGTCCTTCTTCGGATGCAATGGCCGCAACAATGTGTAATTCCTTGATGTCATATTCGGCCAGGAGATCCTTACAGCATAAAACGAGGCTCTTTCCTGTAGCCAGCATGGGGTCTACAATGATTACTGTACGGTTGTCTAAGTTTGGTGTATTGACATATTCCTTATGAATTTCAAACTCACCGCTCTTTTTTGTATGCCGATAAGCCGCAATGAAGGTGTTGTCTGCGTGATCAAAAACATTTAAAAGTCCCTGATGAAAGGGAAGGCCCGCTCTCAGAATTGTAGCGAGTACGGGTTGTTCCATCAAGAGATGGGTTTTGGCCACACCTAGCGGAGTTTCAACTTCAACAGGTTTGTAGGTCATTGTCTTGCTGATTTCATAAGCGAAAATTTCACCTAATCGTTCCAGATTACGACGAAAGCGCATGCGATCCTGTTGAATAATGTTATCTCTCAGCTCGGCAATAAAATGATTTGCAATGCTATTTTGGGTAGATAGAATAGTGACCATGGCGTGTGTGCTAGTTCAATTAAACTAAAGATAATAAATAATCAATTGAAAGTAATAACATCTATGGTATTATTATAGTTTGCACTAAAATGGTAAAATTTTTAGTAAATTTGTGTAAGACCTTGGAAAGATATGGCCTGGATCACAGGTCGAAAAATCGTCTTTTTGCAGATTGAAACCATCGGATCATAAAAGTTGTTTTTGAGCTTACGCTTAAGCAATTCGTGGTGCAATGTTTGCTGGAAAAGGCCTGAATAGTTTTCTTTAAGAAATAGGAAGTATATGAAATTTGAATTGACATCGGAGTACAAACCCACAGGCGATCAGCCAGAAGCAATTAAGCAATTGGTAGCAGGTGTAGAGCAGGCAGAGCAATACCAGACGCTTTTGGGGGTAACGGGATCGGGTAAGACCTTTACTGTTGCCAATGTGATTCAGGAAACGCAAAAGCCAACATTGATTTTAAGTCACAATAAAACATTGGCGGCTCAGTTGTACGGTGAATTCAAGCAGTTCTTTCCCAATAACTCGGTCAACTATTTTGTGTCTTATTACGATTATTATCAACCTGAAGCTTTTATTGCTTCGACGAATACCTACATCGAGAAGGATTTAGCGATTAACGAGGAAATCGAAAAGTTGCGTTTGGCGACTACCTCGTCTTTGATGTCGGGTCGGCGTGATATTGTTGTCGTTTCTTCGGTATCCTGTATCTACGGTATGGGGAATCCGGAGGATTTCTCCCGATCTATTTTTCGTTTTGGTGTCGGTATGACTGTCACAAGAAATGCTTTCCTGCATAAATTGGTCGAGATCTTATATTCACGGACGACCGCAGAGTTTAAACGGGGTACCTTTCGTGTTAAAGGTGATACGGTGGATGTGTTTCCGGCATACTTGGATAATGCCATTCGGATTTCATTCTTTGGGGATGAAATTGATGAACTGAGTGAGATCGATCCTATTTCAGGTAAAACGCTCAATAAGATGGAAGATCTTGCTCTTTTTCCGGCAAACCTTTTCGTTACACCGAAGGAAAAATTCAAAGAATCGATCTGGGCTATTCAAGATGAATTGATGCAACGGAAAACGCAACTGGAAGAGGAGGGCTTAATGCTTGAAGCGAAGCGTTTGGAAGAGCGGGTCAATTATGATTTGGAAATGATGCGTGAACTGGGCTATTGCTCGGGAATTGAAAATTATTCCCGCTTTTTCGATGGTAGACAACCGGGGATGCGTCCGTTCTGTTTGCTGGATTATTTTCCGGAGGATTACCTGTTGGTCATTGATGAAAGCCACGTCACCTTACCACAATTGCGTGCGATGTATGGTGGTGACCGGTCGCGAAAAGTTTCCTTGGTGGAACATGGGTTTAGGTTACCAGCAGCTTTGGATAACAGACCTTTAAACTTTCCGGAGTTTGAATCCCTGACGAATCAGACGATTTATGTGTCCGCGACTCCGGGCGATTACGAACTGCAGCAGACCGAAGGTGTTGTTGTTGAGCAGGTCATTCGTCCAACAGGACTTTTGGATCCGATTATTGAAGTACGGCCAGCGATCAATCAGGTCGATGATTTCTTGGAAGAGGTCGATAAGACCATCAAAGAAGGAGGGCGTGTTTTGGCTACTACATTGACCAAACGCATGGCCGAAGAGCTTTCCAAATATATGACCAAGCTGAATTTAAAAGTCCGTTATATTCACTCCGAAATTAAAACCTTGGAGCGTGTGGAAATCTTACGGGGTCTTCGCTTGGGCGAATTTGATATTCTGGTCGGGGTGAACTTACTCCGTGAGGGGCTTGATTTGCCTGAAGTTACGCTTGTCGCTATTCTCGATGCGGATAAAGAGGGCTTTCTGCGTTCCGAACGATCTCTTATTCAGACGATTGGTCGGGCTGCCCGGAATGATAAAGGTCGGGTTATTATGTATGCCGATAAAATGACGGATAGTATGCGTGTCACAATAGATGAAACCAATCGTCGCAGAGACAAGCAGATGAAATATAACTTGGAACATGGCATTACACCGCGTACAGTCGGCAAAACAAGGGAGGAGATTCTGGAGCAGACTTCTGTTGCTGATTTTTCGGGTATTGAACCTAAAATTTATGTTGAACCTGATCCGTCGCAAGCCATTGCAGCTGACCCAGTGATGCAATACCTCAGTGAGAAAGATTTGAAGAAGGCGATCGATAACGTAAGGAAGAAAATGGACAAAGCTGCAAAAGAAATGGACTTCTTGGAAGCAGCGAAATATCGTGATGAAATGTTCTCCTTGGAGAAGCTCTATGAAGAGCGATTCCCATCGTAAAGGAAGCTGGTTTGTTAATATGTATTAATTATTGTTAATCAATATTAAGATTTGTTAAACAACGCTAAATAGCGTTTAAATTAAGATTCCGTCGTGCATATTTGTGGCAATTGTAAATAAATTGACCACATATGAAACATTTAATCTGCAGTATAATACTGTTTTCTGTGCTTTCCACAGCGTTCTGCCAAAGTAAAATTTCCTACGGTATAAACGCCGGGTACACAAATGCCGGATCATTGGTATCTAATAAACGAACGCACAGTTATAGCTTCCGAAGCATTTCGGGTGTTACAGCAGGGCTTTTTCTTGAAATACCGCTCGTTGGTGGACTCTCTATTCAGCCTGAAGTAAACTTTACCCAAAATGGTATGGAGGCAAAGCATGCCCTTGAAAATAACTGGACAACATACCGAAGAAATGCGATCGATATTCCATTAAACATAGCTTATAATATTACGGTTGGAGAAGGTCGGATTTATCTTGCTGCTAGTCCCTATTATGGTATACAGATGTCTGTGAATAATAATGATGGAAAATTTTACGATGCAACGACCAATCCTTCAGACTATGGTTTGGGTTTTAACTTAGGTTACAAATGGAATGGGGGCTATGGTTTCTTCATTGGCTCCAATTATGGGATGAAGGATATGAGCGTCAATGAAAATGTAAAACTCTATAACCGTACGTTCAATGTTGGCCTACGATTTGACCTCCATCAGATACTAAAAAAATAGCAATAAATATATCTTTAACGAGAAGCAGCATTCCATCACCTATATCGCCTCAGAAAGTGGCAACTTTTTTGGTATTATATTGGAATTGCTGCTTTTTTGTAAGCTCAAGTTTTATGTTTTCATCTTCAGGCCATTCGTACTGATCGCTGAGATCTGAATTGACCTCTGAAATCTACGCTAATTATTTTCCTTTCTTTCATCTCAGGATGCCTCCTGATCCATCGGAATCGACCTTATTTCATGAGTTTTTCAATTGAATTATATTGTTCAATTGTTAACATATTTTGCGTAAATCAAATTCTTCTCAGTAAATTAGTGCTCAAATCTAAACTAAAACATACTAAAAAATGAAAAAGCCAATTCTCGTTGTCAAATTTGGATCGGCTTCTATTACCACGAAAGAGGGAGAAGTTGATGAACGTATTGTTTTGGAGATCGCTAGGCAGATTGCTTCCTTACAAAAGAAATACAATATTGTCTTGGTCTCTTCAGGTGCTGTTGCTGCCGGTAAACGTTTTCTGCCCAGTTATACGGGAACGTTATCCGAACGAAAGGCCGCCGCGGCAATTGGGAACCCCATATTGATTAATACGTATTCAACTTATTTCCGACCGTTTAAAATTTCATTGGCGCAGAGTTTATGTGAGCGACATCATTTTTCCAATCGAGATCAATTTCTACAATTGAAAAATACGTATGAGGAATTGTGGCGGAACAATGTTATTCCAATCGCAAATGAAAATGATGTGGTGAGTAATAAAGAACTGAAGTTTTCAGATAATGATGAGCTGGCAACCTTGATTGCTGTTGGTTTTGGTGCCGAAAAATTGCTGTTTAGTACTTCCGTCCCCGGTGTGTTGGATGCAAACAACAAGATTATACCGCAAATTGAAACCATCGATCGGGATATCTTAGGTTTGGCAAGGAAGGATAAATCCTCAGTAGGATTGGGGGGAATGACCTCGAAATTGAACTTTGCCCGATTGGCTAATCAAATGGGGATTGCTGTTGTCATTTTTAGTATGCAAACCGAAGAGGCGATCCAAAAAGCGGTTAAGCACGAGACTGGTACATTGTGCCTGGCTCAAAGTAAGAAGATCTCTTCCCGCAAGAAATGGCTTGCGAGTGGAAGTTTGATAAAAGGGGAATTGATGGTTGACCGTGGAGCGGAAGAAGCATTATTGAAACATAAAAGTTTGCTAGCCGTGGGGGTAACCCGTATCGTTGAACATTTTGAAAAAGGAGAAGTGTTAAATATCGTCAATCTAGAAGGCTTAACCGTTGCCGTAGCCCGGGCTAAGATGGATTCATCCGCTTTGTCCCAGACCAGTAAAAAAAATGTAGAAATTGCACATGCAAATGATATCGTATTGTTATGAGTGAATCCATCGTAAAACAACTTCAGGCGGCGGCCAAAGCAAAACAAATTTTGCAACAACTGGCTCCTGATACCAAAATAACTATTTTAAATGCCATCGCAGATGGTCTTGTCGCGCATACTGCGGATATATTACAAGCGAATAAAATTGATTTGGATCGTATGTCTGATGATGACCCCAAAAAGGATCGTCTTCTGCTCAATAGCGATCGTCTAAAAGGCTTGGCTGACAGTGTTAAGCAAATAGCCCAGCTAGCGGACCCAACAGATCAGCTATTACTAAAAAAGATATTGCCGAATGGATTGGAGATCGAGAAAATTACGGTTCCGCTCGGTGTCGTTGGGGTAATCTATGAATCGCGACCCAATGTGACGATAGATGTTGCTGCACTATGTATTCAATCGGGTAACGTTTGTCTATTGCGTGGTGGTTCTGATGCTTTATACACCAACGAAGCGCTGTTGAAAGTGATCCATAATATTTTGGAGCTGCATGGTATCGCAACAACTATTGTGCAACTGTTGCCTGTTGAGAGGAAGCATGTTTCGGAATTATTGGAAGCTACCCAATATGTGGATATTATCATACCACGTGGCTCACAGTCATTGATTGATTATGTCAGGGAGCACGCTAAGGTGCCTGTCATTGAAACAGGAGCGGGAGTATGCCATACGTATGTGGACCGTACAGCAGATTTGGACATGGCAGCTAAAATTGTTGCTAATGCTAAAATTTCCAGGCCATCGGTGTGTAATTCTTTAGATACTGTTTTGGTCGATCGTACTATTGCTCCCGAGTTTCTACAGAAATTGAAAACTTATTTTGAAGATGCTCAGGTGGAAGTTTTTGCGGATCCTACAGCTTATGAGGTACTGCAAGGTGAAAATTATTCAAATTTAAAGCGCGCAGAAGAAGATGATTTTGGAAGAGAATTTTTAGATTTGAAGTGTTCAATAAAGACGGTCTCGAGTTTGGACGAAGCTTTGGAGCATATCGCAAAATATTCTTCCAAACATTCGGAGTGTATTGTTTCTTCCAGTGAACTCCATATCGAACAATTTTTGAACACAGTGGATGCTGCTGCGGTATATGCCAATGCATCAACACGTTTTACAGATGGTGGTGAGTTTGGTTTGGGAGCAGAAATCGGTATCTCGACCCAAAAGTTACATGCCCGCGGACCATTTGCATTAGAAAAATTGGTAACAGAGAAATGGATTGTCCGTGGAAATGGACAGATCAGATAAGCATAGATCATGGGATTAAGTTTTAAAAAAGATGTATTGATGAATTGGATCGAAGAAATTGGTAAATTTCTTCGCATATGGACAGAAGGTCATGATGCCTTTACGGAGCCGACTGATCCAGCAGTGTTTGAAGATGCTTATGAAAAATTCTTCGAAAAGAGCAGGGCCTATTTTTTAAATCTTTCCGAAAGTGAGCTTTCGGCATATCTCAAAACAGATCTTCAAATACAGCAACTACATCCATTGGCTTTAACCTTGTTGTTTGATGGTTTGAATGCTACAGATGGTAATCAGGAGAATTTACTTCGCAAAGCAAAGTTTATTTTGAATCTGGCGATGGCCGAAACGGCGAGCTTTGCCTTTCAGGATTATCAATATCTTGCTATGATCGATAACAAGTTGAAGAGCCTTTAAAGTTAAAAAACTGTCAGTCATGTTATGCCCCCAAAAAGGTTAGACACTTTTTGGAGGCATAACATGACTGACAGCTTAGCGCAGAATCTCGCGGGCGATCACCAGACGTTGGATTTCAGAGGTCCCCTCGTAGATTTGTGTGATTTTTGCGTCGCGCATTAACCTTTCGACATGATATTCTTTTACGTAACCATAGCCACCGTGGATCTGTACAGCTTCTACAGTGTGTTTCATGGCGACTTCCGATGCATATAGTTTGGCCATGGCAGCTTCTTTACCGTAAGGAAGTCCCTGGTCTTTCGTCCAAGCGGCTTTATACGTCAAAAGTCGAGCTGCCTCGATATCGACTTCCATATCGGCCAATTTAAACTGTATGGCCTGATGGTCCGAAATTGGCTTTCCAAAAGTCTTTCGCTCTTTTGAGTAAGCCAAAGCGAGATCATAAGCACCGGCAGCAATTCCTAAGGCCTGTGCTGCAATGCCGATACGACCACCATCGAGTGTTTTCATGGCAAACTTAAATCCGAAGCCATCTTCTCCGATGCGGTTTTCCTTAGGAACCCGGACATCGGAAAATAGAAGTGAATGGGTATCAGAACTGCGGATACCCAATTTGTTTTCCTTCGGACCAATGGTAAATCCCGTCAGTCCTTTTTCAACAATTAATCNNCATTAATACATTGATTCCTTTGTGGCCTTTTTCAGGATGTGTCTGTGCAATGACAAGATAGATATCGGCATGGCCACCGTTGGTGATCCAATTTTTTGTGCCATTTAGTAGATAGTGATCTCCTTTATCTTCGGCGGTTGTGTGCTGCGAGGAGGCGTCCGAGCCGGCTTCGGGTTCTGATAACGCAAAAGCACCAAGTTTCTCGCCCTTCGCTAAAGGAATCAGGTACTTTTGTTTTTGTTCCTCTGTACCAAAAGCATTGAGTCCATATAATACCAGTGAATTGTGGGCGGATACAATAACGGCCGCAGAGGCATCAATTTTGGCAATTTCTTCGAGAACAAGAACATAGGCCAATGTATCCATGCCAGCTCCACCATAAGCTTCGGGGGTCATGATACCCATAAATCCTAATTCGGCCATCTGCTTGACAAAATCTGTTGGAAATTTTGCGGCTTCATCGCGCTCGATTGCCCCAGCCTTTAGCTCCTGGGCGAATTCCCGCGCTGCGTCGCGGATCATTTTATATTCTTCGCTTAATTCAAAATTCATGGCATTTCAGTTTTTTTGGTTCATCAGTTACCAAGCCGATAACTTATATATCTAATAAGATTTGCTCTCAAAAGGTTTTCTCCCAACTCACAATCGTTTTATGAGATCGGTGTACCACCATACTCAAATATACAAAATATATATTATGCAAGCATAGTAATTTAATAAATTACTTTTTATACTACTTTTGGTAATCATAATAAGTTTTTGGGTAAAATCCTTACTTTCAATTGGATTAGGGTTAGTTTTTTCATCTTAATTTAAAAAATTGAAGAATTACTTGTTTGCTAAATTTAATCTACTATATTTGTAGACTATATGATTTAAACACATTTAAAAAAATAAGATTATGAGTTTAAGATTAGGAGATGAAGCGCCAAATTTTAAAGCGCAAAC
>NZ_DKSP01000200.1:26533-33482 GCF_002472745.1 Sphingobacterium sp. UBA7253
TAAAGCGCAAACAACCATTGGTGAAATAGACTTTCACGATTATATCAAAGATAGCTGGGTCGTTTTCTTTTCGCACCCATCAGATTATACGCCGGTATGTACAACAGAGTTGGGTCGTACTGCAAAATTGAAATCTGAATTTGACAAAAGAGGTGTGAAGGCCATTGCGCTAAGCGTCGATAATGTAAACGATCACTTGAATTGGATTAAGGATATCAATGAAACGCAAAATACCGAAGTGAATTTCCCGGTTATCGCTGATGAAGATCATCATGTATCCGAATTGTACGATATGATCCATCCAAATGCGTCCGCAACAGTGACCGTACGTTCCGTATTTATTATTGGCCCTGACAAAAAGATCAAATTGACGTTGACCTATCCAGCATCAACAGGTCGTAATTTTGATGAAATCTTACGGGTCATTGATTCTTTACAGTTAACAGCCAATTATCAAGTGGCTACACCTGCTGACTGGAAGCATGGCGAAGATGTTATTGTTGTTCCAGCGATAAAGACAGAAGATATTCCTGCTAAATTTCCAAAAGGGTTTAAAGAGATCAAACCGTATTTGAGAACTACGCCACAACCTAATCTGTAAGGATTAGGCTTGGTATTAAGGGACAAAAAAAGGCAACGTTGAGAAAACGTTGCCTTTTTTTATAAGTTATAAATGCGTCCTAATAGACTTTAACCATGTAGATATAGTCTTGCATTTTCTTGATTTGTTCTGTTCTTGGTAAGCCTGCCAAGCTATTCTTTTTGTTGATCTTAAGACCAGTAACCAGTGAATCACTTGGGATGTCCGCTAAAGCATTCAAGATTGATTTCGTTTTGATTGCAAAGGCAGCACCATCTATGCCACGTTGTTTTCCGGAAATAATACCAATCACATTACCTCTGCTATCCAATACGGGACCGCCACTGTTACCTGGATTGACAGGTACGGAGATCTGATAAGCAATGGTATCACCAGCATAACCTGTTGATGAACTTAGGTATCCCTGACCATATACTGCTTCGTCACGAGGAAACCCGATCGTATAAATATCTTCGCCAAGATCTGAAGTCGATGTTTTGAATGTGTAAGGTAAGCTTTTAGCTTTCTTAAAGGTCTTATCCGCGATGTATAAAATAGCCAAGTCTTTGCTTGGATCGGTATGTACGATTTGTGCTTTATACGATTCACCTTTGCTATTTTGCAAATAGATCGAATCTGCTCCACTAATGACATGGTAGTTGGTGACAACATAGCCATCTGTTGTCAGCATAAATCCTGTTGCGCCAAACTGGCTTTCGGTACCTTTTACTGATTTTTTGTCATTGATATCCCTGATTGCAGCGTTGTGTGCGTTGACGTTCTTTTTGACATTGTTCATGTCTCTACGTAGCGCGCTGTAATCGGAAGATGCTTTCTCGAGGTTGCTGTAATAACCGCTCAGCCATAATGTGCCAAATACCGCAAATACTGCTACCACTGCAGCCACTAAAGAACTTGCTTTGATACGTTCCCAAAGTGAAATTACCGTTGATTGTTTTATAGGAACCACCTTTGCGGGTTTGTTTTGGGTTTTATGGTATTCTTTTGCTGATTGCGCTAATGCATTTTTGAAATCCAGCCGTTGACTAGTTTCTTTCATATTGGCAACAAATTCTCGGTGTTGTTGTAATTGGGCAGCATAGGAGGGCTGATCAGCACAAAAAGATTCAAATGCAGCTTTTTCTTCGGCCGATAATTCGCCGCGAAGATAGTGATCTGCTAATTCGAAAAATTCTTTTTGATTCATTGTTCCCATGGTGTTACACTAGTTTTAATCTGTTGAAAAAAATATTTTTTTCAGCCGTTGTAGGCATTTATACTTCTGAGTCTTGGCATTATCTGTATTGGTATAACCAAATTTTTCACAGATGTCCTGCATCGAATGGTTTAAGATGTAGAAATCATGTAAGATTGTCTTACAAGGTTCTCCCATTTTCTCTAAGGCAAGCTCCATTTGATCGAACTTTTTTTCAAGTTCTTGATGCTGTTGAAGATCTTCTTCCTCAAATAAGGAATCTTCATAACCTCGAATGTCACTATTGCCAAAACCAGCACGATTGAGTTGCTTAAGCCAAAGCCTTCTGCAAATCGAGTAAAGATATGTTTTTAGTTTGCTGCTGAGCTCAAAGTTCCCTTTGGAAACTTTATCGTAGAGCACAATGACAGCTTCTTGAAAAATATCTTTCGCTTCGTCCTCACTTCCATTGTTTTGCAAGATCATATGGCTTATAGACGGATAGTACCGCTTATAGATAGCATCTATCGCCAAGCTGTTGCCGTCTTTGATGCCTTCAATGATTTGCTCATCATTTTCTAGCAGGACTGATTTACTGAATTTACTCACCTATTAATACCTTAATGCTTAAATTGTAACCCTTTGAAAAATAAAATTCTTCGAAATATTTTCAAACGTAAACTTTTATTTGTTTAAAGCGAAATCTATCCCCAAAAATAAGGCTTATTCCTTGAAACCGAAAGCATTTGTTTTTTATTGAAATCTGCTGCTTTTGGGAGGACATCGTGATTTTTCGCCATCTCTATTTTTTATGTTTTTGCTTTATGTACAATTCTCGAAGGAAGCTCTTATGAAACGATTTTAACGTTCTATATGGCCTTTTTTTGTATTGAAAAAGTTTCGCAATCGAGTGCTTTAATAATCTGCTTGTTATTACTGCAAAATGAAGTTACATTTGGTTTCCTGGACTAAATTGCTTAATTACATTATGTTAAGAAACTCTGTTATTTTTTCAACGATTCTAGCCTCATTTCTGTCGCTGGACACTACTGTTGCGATAGGGCAAACGATTACGCCATCTATCGACGGTTTTCAGTATGGAGCTGCAATGGCTCCAAAAGGGAATGAATGGGAATCGCCTCAATTATTATCACTTAATAAGGAGTTGCCACATGCTTCGTTCTTCTCCTTTCAGAACGTAGAAAGTGCGAGAAAAGTACTTCCCGAGCACAGTAACTATTGGCTTTCGCTCAATGGATCCTGGAAGTTTAACTGGGTAAAGACTCCGGAAGAGCGACCAAAGGACTTTTATGATCCTAGTTATAATGTTGGAGCCTGGGAATCTGTTCCAGTCCCGATGAGCTGGAATATTTATGGTATACAGAAGGATGGAAGCCTAAAATATGGTGTACCTATTTACACGAACCAACGTGTGATCTTTCATCATCAAGTAAAGGTCGATGATTGGCGCGGTGGAGTCATGCGAACACCGGCCCAAGATTGGACAACTTATGTCTACCGTAATGAAGTGGGATCGTACCGACGCAATTTTACCGTACCTACTGATTGGGACGGTCGTGAGGTATTTATCAATTTTGATGGTGTAGACTCCTTTTTCTACCTGTGGATAAATGGCAAATATGTCGGATTTTCAAAAAATTCAAGGAACGTCGCATCTTTCAATATCTCACCTTACTTAAAAAAGGGTGCTGAAAATGTGTTGGCAGTTGAAGTTTACCGCAGTTCAGATGCTTCCTTTTTGGAAGATCAGGATATGTTTAGATTGCCCGGGATATTTCGGGATGTTTCCCTGACTTCAACGCCAAAAGTTCAGATTCGCGATCTAGCGGCTATTCCAGACTTGGACAGCAAGTATGAAAATGGTTCGTTGAAAATTACGAGTACTGTACGCAATCTAGGAAATAAGAAAGCTGAAGGGTATAAAGTTGTTTATTCACTTTATAAAAATAAGCTATACAGTGACGAGAATACCCTTGTTGACCAGACAGAAGCTTCATCAGCTGTGCCAGCCCTGGATGGTCAGGTTTCCAATAGCATCGCAGCAACGTTGAACGTTAAAAATCCAGATAAATGGTCTGCCGAATTACCATATCGGTATACTTTGGTCGCTGAATTGAAGGATAAAAAGAACAAAACGATAGAGACTATTTCTACCTACGTTGGATTTAGAAAGGTTGAGATTAAAGACACCAAGGCTGCCGATGATGAATTTGGCTTGGCCGGACGTAATTATTATGTCAATGGCAAGACGGTGAAACTGAAAGGTGTCAACCGTCATGAGACCAATCCTGAGCATGGTAAAGTAGTGACCAGAGAACAGATGGAAGCTGAGGTGAAATTAATGAAACGGGCGAATATCAACCATGTCCGGAATTCGCACTATCCAGAACCTGCTTATTGGTATTATTTATGCGATAAATATGGAATTTATCTCGAAGATGAAGCCAATATTGAGAGCCATGAATATTATTATGGCAAAGAGTCTCTTTCTCATGTTCCTGAATGGAAAAATGCCCATGTAGCCCGTAATATCGAGATGGTGCATTCGACCATCAATCATCCGGCAGTGGTTATTTGGTCTCTAGGAAACGAAGCCGGTCCGGGTGATAATTTCGTGGCCGCCTATCAGGCTATTAAAAAAATTGATACGTCACGACCTGTTCAATACGAGCGTAACAATACAATCGTTGATATGGGTTCTAACCAATATCCTTCGATAGACTGGGTAAGAGGAGCTGTAAAAGGTACCTACAAATTGAAATATCCATTTCATATTTCGGAATATTCACATTCTATGGGGAATGCTGTTGGTAACCTAATAGATTATTGGGAAGCCATCGAATCGACCAACTTTTTTATGGGCGGTGCCATCTGGGACTGGATTGATCAGGCCATGTATTATTATGATAAAAAGACCGGCGAACGCTTTCTTGCCTATGGTGGCGACTTTGGAGACAAACCCAATGATGGAACCTTTGTCAATAACGGATTGATCTTTGCCGATATGAAACCTAAGCCACAGTATTATGAGGTAAAGAAAGTGTACCAAAATGCGGGTGTAAAAGCTGTTGATATTCAACAAGGGAAAATTGAACTTTTCAATAAAAATTATTTTAAAGATCTATCCGATTATCAGGTTCAATGGTCGCTATATAAAAATGGGGTAGAGGTGAAAAATAGCACGGGTACAATCAGTGCAACAGATTTGCCCGAGGCGCGCCAACGCAAGCAGCTTGTATTGCCGATAAATTATGCGCAGTTGGATGCGGGATCGGAGTATTTTGTAAAAGTACAGTTTATTCTCAATACGGAGCGACCTTGGGCAGCCAAAGGTTTTGTACAAATGGAGGAACAACTGTTTGTCAAAGCGGCTGAAAATAAACCGTTGATTTCATCTGTTGCACAAGGAGCGGCTCCGTTGCTTTCCAAAGAAGGTGATTTGCAGGTGGTCAAGGGAGATCAGTTTATCGTTAAGTTTGACAATAGAACTGGCTCGATATATAATCTAAACTATGCCGGTAAACAAGTTATCCGCGATGGTGAAGGTCCTAAATTGGATGCACTACGTGCTCCGGTGGACAATGACAACTGGGCTTACCAACGATGGTTTGAAAAAGGATTGCATAACCTGAAACATAAGGTTTTGTCTTCAAATAGCTATACCAAGAAGGATGGAACAGTTGTATTGGCGTTTACGATTGAATCGCAAGCACCTTATGGCGCATCACTGTTAGGTGGAACTTCTGGAACGTATACCCTTAAAGAACATACGGATAAGCCTTTTGGTAAGGATGATTTTAAATTTACAAGCAATCAGATCTGGACAATCTATAAGGATGGCTCTATTGAATTGTCGTCAAGTATTACATCCAATAATGCGAGTGTGGTCTTAGCTCGATTGGGCTATTCTTTGCAATTACCGACCGAGTTTGGCAATTATAGTTACTATGGACGTGGACCGATCAACAATTATGCTGACCGGAAGACTGCTCAATTTATTGAATTGCACAAAAGTACTGTAAAAGACCAGTTTGTGCCATGGCCTAATCCGCAAAATATGAGCAACAATGAAGAGGTGCGTTGGACAGCATTAACCAACAATAATGGTCAAGGAGCTATCTTTGTTGCAAAAAATCATTTAGCAACTTCCGCTTTGGAATATAGTGAGCTCGAACTGACATTTGCGCCGCACCCTTATCAATTGCCAAAAAGTTCGGGTGTACATCTACATCTAGATGCTGCGGTAACAGGATTGGGCGGTAACAGCTGTGGACAAGGTCCGCCGTTGGAAAAAGACCGTGTGAAAGCGGTGCCAACGTCTATGGGTTTTATTATCCGTCCGATTCAGCACAATGATATGATGGCAAAGGCTCAGGTAGCGACTGCCGGTGATGCGCCAATTTCTTTGGCAAGAAGTTCTAACGGTGAAGTTTCTATTTTATCAGGTAATAAGAATGAACCTGTTGTATACAGTTTGAATAATGCGAAAGCAAGTGTCTACAATGCGCCTTTTGATTTACGTACTGGTGGTACCGTGACTGCTTGGTATCAGCATAATGAGAAATTAAAGGTAACACAGCAATACTCAAAAATCGAAACTATTCCAATGGAAGTGGTGTTTGCTTCAAGCCAAGAGACTGGCGAAGGAGATGCTAAGAACCTACTGGATGGGAATCCTTCCTCGATTTGGCATACGATGTATTCGGTTACCGTAGCACAGTACCCACATTGGGTTGATTTTGATGCTGGAAGTAGCAAAACAATTAAGGGCTTCACTTTTCTGCCAAGACAGGATGGACCGAATGGTGATATCAAGGATTATAAGATTCAGGTGAGTAAAGATGGGAAGAACTGGGAAGATGTGATGTCCGGATCTTTTGAACGGAATAAAAAATTAAAAACTGTTCGATTCGAAAAGCCTGTGAAAGGACGTTATATCCGTTTTACTGGACTTAATTCCCAACGTGGTGACGATTATGCGTCGGCAGCTGAATTCGCTGTTATAGCTGAATAATTTGCTTTATATCGCATATTTAGCCAGCACCTGTCACAGGTGCTGGCTTTTTTGTTAGCGACCCTATGCTATGTTCAAATAGCGATTGACAGGAACGATTGATTGTCTAGGCTAAACTGGTAAGGTAAGGTAAGGTAAG